>JBEDKT010000247.1:0-8372 GCA_041172025.1 Bacteroidota bacterium | reverse complement strand
TAAGTGACGACGGCGAACCTGCTGGGTCAGCGGGGAGGCCAATTCTAGGCCAAATTGATAGTAAAAAATTAACCAATATCATGGTGGTGGTGGTACGCTATTTTGGAGGCAGTTTATTAGGAGTGCCAGGCCTTATTAATGCCTATAAGACAGCTACTTCTTTGGCATTGCAATTGTCGCCGATAATTCAGAAGGCAGTTGAAGTTCCTTACGAGCTTCATTTTGATTACCATCAGATGAACGAAGTTATGATGATAGTGAAGCAATATAATTGTTCAGTAGTGGCTCAGTCTGCGCAGTTATTTGTGGAATTAAAAGTAGGTATTCCTAAGCACCGAATAGAAGAAGTGCTAAATAAAATAAACGATTTACAAGGGATAACCTATAACACAGCAGTGATTTTATAAACCTAGTTAGTATTTATAAAAACCTTCTCCTGTTTTCACACCCAGTTTGCCTTCTTCAACCATTTGAACCAATAATGCGCAGGGTGAGTATTTAGTATTTCCGAAACCTTTATACATAATATCTAAAATGCTTTTACAAACGTCTAGCCCGATATAATCGGCTAATTGTAAAGGCCCCATTGGGTGTGCCATGCCTAATTTCATTATTTGATCAATGGTTTCGACATCGCTTACTCCCTCGGAATAGGCAATGATTGCTTCATTAATCATGGGCATTAAAATTCTGTTTGCAATAAAGCCAGGAAAATCCTTAACTACGCAAGGGATTTTATTAATTTTTTTTGTAAGTGCTACAATTTCTTCAGTGACATTGGGGTCGGTTGCATTGCAATTTATTATTTCAACCAATTTCATTACGGGCACTGGGTTCATAAAATGCATGCCAATCACTTTTTCCGGTCTTTGTGTAGCAGCAGCTAATTGAGCAATTGAAATAGAGGAAGTATTGCTAGCAATGATAGCAGCTGGTTTTGCGAATTTGTCAATTTTTGTAAAAATACTTTCTTTAATAGTGCTATTTTCTGTGGCAGCTTCGATCACTAAGTCGGCGGCTGGAACGCCTTCTTCTATTGACGTGTAGGTGAACAGATTAGTTAGTGCGGCTAATTTTTCTTCAAGTGTTATTACGCCTTTTGAAATTTGCCTATCCATATTTTTTTCAATAGTGGAGACGGCTTTTTCTAATGCTGTAGCCTGTGTGTCAATTAAATTTACTTTAAATCCCTTTTGAATAAAAACATGGGCAATTCCATTTCCCATGGTGCCAGCACCTATCACAGCAATTCTTTCCATTTTATTTATTTTTTCGATTTATAATCGCCACGCTTCCATGAATTAATAAAGCTTCTCCACGCACTTGGATTTAAAATATTCATTGGAGGCAATTGCCCCGCATAATAATATTTAGAAGCTTGTTGGCTTAATGAAGCGCCTACTGCTTCACGTCCATCAAATGGCAAGCTTGAAAGAATAATTCTTTTTTGATTAGGGCTTGTATTTTTTCTTGCAGTTTCGAATAAGTCATCCTCGTCTACTTTCGTATTCACAAAATCTCGTTCAAATTGAGCCCTTGTTGGCCTTGGCTTTAGTATTGTAGCAGGTAAAAAATTAGTATCATTTACCATTAACTGAATCACGCTATATTGATTGCCTTCTAAATTTGCTGGAATTAAAATTGTTCTATTTTTAAAACCTACACAAGAGAATATAATTTGCTCACCTTTATTTACTGCAATTGAAAAAACACCATCGTTGTTTGTAATGGTACCCCTTCCTTTATTTTTTACGGCAACACTTGCATAGGGAATGGCCTTTAGGCTATCGGCCGTCATAATCACTCCATAAAGTTGCACTACCGAGTCACGATAAATATTGGGAACTTGTTGCCCAAATACTTGATTGTTATTCATGCAACAAATAACTATAATTAGTAAAAGAAGGTATTTTCTCATGTAGGTGTAAAATTAAGTCAGATGGGTTGAATTATGGCACCCTTTGCTGATTTTGTGGGGTAATTTATAGTTTAATTATACATATTGTAGCTAATAAAACTGCAAAATAAGGGTTGGTTGAGTTAACTTTGCACGGTGATATTTTTTTAACAAAAACTTTCAAAATGACAGAGGCGGCAATATTAGAAGCGTTGAGTAATGTGCAAGAGCCAGATTTAGGCAAGGATTTGGTGACTTTGAATATGATAAAGGATTTAAAAGTAGAAGGTAATAATGTGAGTTTTACGATTGTATTAACCACACCAGCTTGTCCCATGAAAGATTTGATGAAGAATGCAAGTGAAAATGCGATTAAATTATTAGTGAATAAGGAAGCAGTGGTGACGGTTAATTTTACAGCAAATACTACTAGCTCTAGAAAGGGCGGAGAAGCCGAGCTAGCAAATGTGAAAAATATAATTGCGGTTGTGAGTGGTAAAGGTGGGGTAGGTAAAAGTACGGTTTCTGCAAACTTAGCATTGGCACTTGCCGAGGGTGGAGCAAAAGTTGGTTTAATGGATGCCGATATTTATGGTCCAAGTGTGCCAATTATGTTTGGAGTTAGGGGACAAAGGCCTTTAATGAAAGATGTTGGAGGCAAGGGGGTTATTATGCCAATAGAAAAGTACGGTATTAGTTTAATGAGTATTGGTTTATTAGTGGATGAAAAAGATGCAGTAGTGTGGAGAGGCCCAATGGCTAGTAGCGCTATTCGCCAATTTATAACGGATGTAGAATGGGGCGAATTGGACTACTTAGTAATTGATATGCCTCCTGGTACTGGAGACATTCACTTAACTATCATGCAAACTGTGCCAGTAACAGGTGTAGTAATTGTAACAACTCCTCAGACAGTAGCATTAGCCGATGCAAAAAAAGCAATTGCAATGTTTGGTCAAGCAAATATTAAAGTTCCAATTATTGGACTAGTTGAAAATATGGCCTATTTCACTCCAGCAGAATTGCCAAATAATAAGTATTATTTATTTGGAAAAGAAGGTGGTAAAAATTTGGCTGAAGAATATGACTTAGCATTCTTAGGTCAGATTCCATTAGTACAAACCATACGTGAAGGCGGAGACGAAGGAGTGCCTGCTATGGTTGGTGAAGATGAAGTTTCAAAGACAGCTTTAAGAAATGTGGTGTCGCAGGCTGTAAGACAAATTGCAATCCGAAACGCCAATATGCCTAAAACTGAAACCATTAACGTTGTAGCCTAGTTAAACATGTCTAACAAAATAATCATTGCCATTGACGGCTTTTCTTCTTGTGGTAAAAGTACATTAGCTAAAGCCTTGGCAACTAAATTGGAATATGTTTTTATTGATACAGGAGCCATGTATCGTGCCATTGCTTTGTATTTCAAGAGAAATGGTATTGATCTCGGTAATGAAACTGCTGTTAATAAAGCTTTAGCACAAATAGAATTACGTTTTCAATATAATCCAGCTACTTTAAAAAGTGACATGTATTTAAATGGAGAAAATGTTGAATTACTCATTCGTGAAATGAGTATTAGCAATATAGTAAGTGAAGTTGCAGCTAATAGTGCAGTTCGAAATTTTGCGGTGGCGCAACAACAAGCAATGGGTGAACAAAAAGGAATTGTAATGGATGGCCGAGATATTGGTACAGTGGTTTTCCCTAATGCAGCACTTAAAATTTTTGTTACTGCTGACCCTGCTATTAGAGCAGAAAGAAGGTTTTTAGAATTGAAAGCAGTTAATCCTGAAATTACGATGGAAGAAGTGGCAGAAAATTTACAACATCGTGATTTAATTGATAGCACAAGGGAGCATAGTCCATTGAGGCAAGCCGAGGATGCCATTGTACTTGATAACAGTAATATAACCAGAGACGAACAATTTAACCTTGCATTGAAGTGGGCCTTAGAAAAAATTAATCCATAAGGGTTTCCCATTGTTCAACTAGGCAGTCAAAATAACCCTCGATTTCATAAAAGGAAGCAATCTTATGTATCACTGCTTCTACAACAGTATCAGGGCAGCTCGCTCCACTTGTAATTAATATATTTACAGTAGGTTTATTTGGTAAGAAATTATGGATGGTGTTTTCTTTCTTTGTTCTCCATTCAGTACTTATGATTTCGGTAGGACTTAAAATTTTATTTGCATCATCAATAAAAAAGGTAGGTAATTTTTGTTCGCATAATTCAACTAAATGTGAACTATTACTACTATTTTTTCCGCCCATAACGATAGCCAAATCTGCAGGTGTATTAAGTAATCCAATTACAGCCGATTGGTTGTCGTTGGTTGCGTAACAAAGCGTATCGCGAGTGTCTGCAAAGTGTTCGGCTAAATTAGCCAACCCATATTTTTCTGTAATAATTTGCTTTAAGTAGTCTGAAATTGCTTGCGTATCAGTTGCTAATTGAGTAGTTTGATTCACCACGCCAAATTTTTGCAAATGAATGGCAGGATTAAATTCAGCAGAGTATTTTCCTTCGAAATATTTTTCAAATTCGCTTAATGGAAGTTCTCCTGTAATTATTTTTCCTAGCACAATGGTATCATTCATGTCATTCAAAATCAGGGAAGGCGTATTTGAAGCGGCATGTGAAAAAGTGGCCCTTGTTTCCTCATGCTTTGGCTTTCCGTGTATGAGGATTGAATATCCTTTTTTTGCAATTTGTTCGCTTCTATTCCAAACCTTTTCAACAAATGGGCAAGTAGTATTGTATTTCTGAGTATCGATTCCCTTTTGCTTTATTTTAGCTTCTAATTCTAAGGTGGTCCCAAAAGCAGGAATAATTACAACATCGTCAGCAGTTAAAGTGTCCAAAGAAATTATTTCATTGCCGTTAGTGTCTTGCAAGAAACGTACTCCTTTTTTCAAAAGGTCTTCGTTCACTTGAGGGTTATGAATCATCTCACTTAATAAAAAAATGCGCTTCCCTTTATTTTCTTCAATTGTCTTGTATGCAATATCAATGGCATTTTCTACACCATAGCAAAAGCCAAAATGGCGAGCTAAATGAAACTTCAATTTACCTAGGTCTAATAAAGTAGGGCTATAGTCTTTCTTAAGTTTATCCTGCTCCTTGCGTTTTTGTTTTATGGCACTAATTAGCCTACTTCTATAGCCAGTGGGCACCTCGAATTGTTTCATTAGTTGATATTTATTGTATTACAATGGCAAAAGTACATAGTTCAGTCCTTTTTACCCCAATTTTTCCTTAAACCTAGCGTATTAAATAGGCATACTAGTGTCCCCTGCTTATCTTTGCGCCATGCATTATGTATCTGTAGAGTCATTAACTAAAAGTTATGGAATTACGCCCTTATTTAAGGGCATTAGTTTTAATATAAACGAAGGGGACCGAATTGCCTTAATTGCAAGGAATGGAGTGGGTAAAAGCACGCTTTTGCGCATATTGTCCGGAAAAGAAGTTCCAGACTCGGGCACTTGTAAAATTCATAAAGACGTCCACTTGGTGATGTTTGAACAAGATCCTCAATTTATTGAGACAGCGAGTGTCACTCAAAACCTATTCAATCAGGACCATCCTGTTATGAAAGCCATAAGTAATTACGAAATGGCCATGGAAAGTGAGAATGATGAAATGATCATGGATGCGATTATGGAAATGGAGGAGCGAAGTGCCTGGGATTTTGAGTCAAAAGTTAAAACAATTTTAACCCAGCTTAATATCCATCACTTGGAACAACCAGTTTCTAAATTAAGCGGGGGGCAGCGTAAGCGTGTTTCATTGGCTAAAACATTAATTCAAATTGGTTTTGAGCCTAAGCATGTGTTATTGTTAATGGATGAACCTACGAATCACTTGGACTTGAATATGATTGAGTGGTTAGAGAATTATTTGATGCAAGAAAAAGTAACCTTATTACTTGTTTCGCATGACCGTTATTTCTTAGAATCGGTTACAGATGAAATTTGGGAATTAGAAAGAGAAAATTTATACACTTATAAAGGCGATTACGAAAACTATTTAGAAAAGAAAGCGGCTAGAATAGAATCCGAATTAGCAAGTATCGATAAAGCTAAGAATACATTCAGAAAAGAATTGGAGTGGATGCGAAAGCAGCCCAAAGCCAGGACTACAAAGAGTAAAAGTAGGCAAGATAATTTTTATGAAGTAGAAGCAAAAGCAAAACAAAAAATTGAAGAGTCCAATTTGCAATTGGATATGAAGATGACAAGGCTGGGTGGAAAAATTATTGAAGCAAAAAAAGTATATAAGTCCTACGGGGATTTAGTGGTACTTAAAGGTTTCGATTATACATTTAGCAAAGGGGAACGTATTGGTATTGTAGGTAAGAATGGAGTAGGTAAATCAACTTTTTTACAAATACTGCAAGGTTTAACAGAACCAGATAGTGGCAAGATAAACGTAGGAGAAACAATAGTGTTTGGACACTTTTCGCAAGAAGGCTTAACCTACAAAAAAGACATGCGTGTAATTGAGTACCTTAAAACATTTGCAGAAAACTTCCCATTAGCAAGTGGCGGGTCCTTAAGCGCTGCTCAGTTTTTAGAGTTGTTTTTATTTACGCCCGATAAGCAATATACTTATTTGAGTGCATTAAGTGGGGGAGAAAAGAAGCGATTACAGTTGCTAACCATTTTATTTAAAAATCCTAATTTCTTAATCTTGGATGAGCCTACCAACGACCTTGACCTTCCAACCTTGGCGGTGCTAGAGCAGTTCCTGATTGATTTTGCTGGCTGTGTACTGTTGGTTTCGCATGACAGGTATTTTATGGATAAATTGGTTGATCACTTGTTTATATTTGAAGGTAATGGTGTGATCCGTGACTACCCGGGTAATTACACGCAGTTTAGAATATTAGAAAAAAGCAAACAAAGTTATGCTTCGCTAAGTTCTGATATTACAACACATAAACAGTCGACGGAGGAAAATACAAAGCCCGAAGCAGCGACTAAAACAGAAGCACCGGTTTTGGTGGAAAAGAAAGTAGTCGATAAAATGACGTATAAAGAAAAGCTTGAGTTAGAAACCTTGAATAAAGAAATGCCTGCATTAGAAAGTAAAAAAGCAGCTATCACCGCACAATTAAATAATCCTGAATTAAAGTACAACGAAATCACTGAACTAAGTGAGCAATTAGGCACTTTGAATACAGAACTTGAGCAAGCAGAATTAAGGTGGTTGGCATTAAGTGAAAAGCAAAGTTAAAGCATCCCAGTTATTTTTGAGGCATTGGTGCCCTTGAATTGAGGCATAAGTATCAGTTGATATATAAAGAAAGTTTATAATTTGGATTTGTTGTTAAAACTTAAATTATAAATTATGAAACCAATTGAAAGGATCTCGATGTACTTAAAATTCAGGTCCATTACCCCGCATGCATTTGAAAAAAAGATTCTGCTTTCTAATGGCTATTTTTCAAAACAGTTAAGAAATCATGGATCAGTTGGCTCGGATATTCTCATTAAAATTCACGCCCGTTATACCGAATTAAATATATTATGGGTACTTATTGGGGAAGGACAAATGATTCATGAACTAGAAGCGCAACAGCAGCCTGCTATGCAGGTGGATGAATTTACCATGATGTATGAAGCAGAAAATAGAAAATTACAGACATTAGAATCTAATGTTGAGAACTTGCATACTGTACTAAAAGACAAAGAAAAAATTATTTCACTCTACGAATTTATGTTAAACAATAATAACAATAGGACCGTTACTGTTGGGGATTTATTGTGATTTGATTTATAATAAAAAAGCCTGCTACAACATTGTAACAGGCTTTTTTATTATAAACCTTGGGATGTTAAAATTTAAACGTAGGAAGAAACGGGTTCGCAAGTGCAAATTAAATTTCTGTCTCCGTAAGTATTATTCACTCTAGCAACGCTAGGCCAGAATTTATTTTGTTGAACATAAGGTAAAGGGAAAGCTGCTTTTTGTCTTGAATAGCTATGATTCCATTCGTCTGCGCAAATTACATTTTGTGTATGTGGTGCATTTTTTAATGGGTTGTCCAATTTATCTAAATGGCCATTTTCAATAGCTGTTATTTCTTCGTGTATGCCAATTAAAGCATCGCAAAAGCGGTCTAGTTCTGCCTTGTCTTCACTTTCAGTAGGTTCAATCATTATGGTACCAGCTACTGGGAAACTAACTGTAGGTGCATGGAAACCGTAATCAATTAAACGTTTTGCTACATCTTCTGCTTCTATACCAGCACTTGCTTTAAATGGACGTAGGTCAATAATAAATTCATGTGCACAAGTGCCATTCTTACCTGCATATAAAATAGTGTAAGATTTTTCTAATCTTGCTCTCATGTAATTCGCATTCATGATTGCATAGGCAGTAGACAAGGTTAACCCTGTTGCACCAAGCATTTTAATATACGCGTAGCTAATTAATAAAATACTAGCAGAACCTATCGGCGCTGGG
>JBEDKT010000246.1:0-2945 GCA_041172025.1 Bacteroidota bacterium | reverse complement strand
ATATGCATTAGGGGAAGCTAACTTTAGTGACCATGGTGCAAACCGTTTAGGAGCCTCTGCATTAATGCAAGGTTTAGCAGATGGCTATTTTGTTGCTCCATATACAGTGGGAAATAATTTAGCTGACGAAATTTATAATGCAGCAATTCCTACAACGCACCCTGCGTTCGAAGCAGCAGCTAAAGTAGTTGCGGATCGTATTGCTTCTTTAAAAAATATCAACGGTAAACAATCTGTTGAAAGCTTCCATAAACGTTTAGGTAAAATTATCTGGAACGAATGTGGAATGTCAAGAAATAAAGAAGGTTTATTAAAAGCTATAGCTGACGTTCAAGCATTGAAAAAAGAATTCTGGAGTGATGTAAGAGTTCCTGGAGAAATTAACGAATACAATCCTGAATTAGATAAAGCAAACCGTGTAGCTGACTTTATTGAATTAGGAGAATTAATGTGTGTTGATGCCTTGAATAGAGAAGAAAGCTGTGGTGGTCACTTTAGAGAAGAATACCAAACACCAGAAGGCGAAGCATTAAGAGACGATGAAAACTTTATGTATGTTGCTGCTTGGGAAAATAAAGGTGCACATGAATGGCAATTACATAAAGAAGAATTGAAGTACGAAGTAATTAAACCTTCACAACGTAACTACAAATAATAGCGCTAAACAAATAATACTTACTAGAATAATTTATAAGATATGTCACAAAACACAATGAATTTAAAGCTTAAAGTTTGGCGTCAAAAAAATGCTAATACTGCAGGTGCATTTGTAACTTATGATGTTGAAGGAATTTCACACGAAATGTCTTTCTTAGAAATGTTGGACATTTTAAATGAGAAACTAATTGTTGATGGAGGAGAACCTGTTGCATTTGACCACGATTGTAGAGAAGGTATTTGCGGAATGTGCTCATTGTACATTAATGGTAAACCACATGGTCCTTGGCAGCAAATACAACTTGTCAATTACACATGCGTGCATTCAAAGACGGTGAAACAATTGTCATTGAACCTTGGAGAGCTAATTCCTTCCCAATTGTTAAGGACTTAACAGTTGACCGTTCTGCTTTTGATAGAATTATTCAAGCAGGTGGATATGTGAGTGTTAATACAGGTAATGCAGTTGACGGTAACAGTTTGCCAATTGAAAAAGATAAAGCAGACGCTTCCTTTGCAGCAGCAATGTGTATTGGTTGTGGTGCTTGCGTAGCCGCTTGTAAAAATAGCTCGGCTATGTTATTCTTAAGTGCAAAAGTTTCACACTTGGCTTTGTTGCCACAAGGTGCTATTGAACGTAAGTCACGTGTTTTGAATATGGTTGCTCAAATGGATAAAGAAGGTTTTGGTGCTTGTACAAATACAGGTGCTTGTGAAGCAACTTGCCCTAAAGAGATATCAATTTCAAATATCGCTCGTTTAAACTTAGAATACTTGGGTGCTGGTTTAACAGCTGAATAATGGCTAACACTTTTTTTCAGTTCAAAAAATTTATCGTGCATCAGGAACATTCCGCTATGAAGGTATGTACTGATGCATGTTTATTTGGTGCATGGGCAGCAAAGGACGAAGCAATAATTGCTGCTAATAACATTTTAGATATTGGAACCGGTACTGGCTTATTAAGTTTAATGTTAGCCCAAGCCACCGCTACAAATAGCAATCCTGCAAAAATTACAGCTATTGAAATTGAAACAGCAGCTGCTACTGAAGCAGCAAGTAATTTTGCATTAAGCGCTTGGACAGAAAATATGCATGTCGTGAATAGTTCCTTGCAGGATTATAGTGCAAGAACTAACAATGGCGAGTCCACTATTCCAAAATTTGATTGCATCATAACCAATCCCCCATTCTACGAAGGCGATTTAAAATCACCCGACCCGAAAAAGAACCTAGCTTCTCATAGTGCTGGATTACCATGGAGTGAGCTAACCGAACATGCAAGCGCACTTTTAAAGGAAGGTGGCAGTTACTTTGTGTTAATTCCTGCACTACGGTCTTATACCATGCAGAAATTATCAGAAGCAAATGGCTTGCAATTAGTGGAAGAAATATTGGTGCACAATACAGCCAAAGCATTGCCTATACGTGCCATGCAAAAATTTATAAAACCTATTGGCGATATAAAAAGTCAAGCAGCAATTATGGTTAAGCGATCTAAGATTTTTATAAAAGATGCCGACAATAAATACGAAGCTGCATTTACTGAACTATTGCAGGAGTATTATTTGCACCTTTAGTTTACCACACCGTTTTAAATAAAATTAGTGTTTAGCATATTCAACTAAATGGCTATAATAAGCATTAAGTTTCCCTTTTTCTAACATAGTTGCTCTTGCAATAATTTCATTGCCATTACCAATTAAATCAGGAAGGACATATTTAATTAATTGTTCGCCAAAAAAGCGGCTTGCATCACGTGGTAATTCATTCGGTAAATTACCTACCGCCATTATATCAATACTTGTTGCTAAATAAGGGGCTGTCTTTTCAAAACTTTGAATATCAGTACCATAAATGGGGTCTTCAGAAGGGGCGTCCCCCAGGTTACAAGGAACACTGCCATGTGCATCGTCAGTAATATCGGCAATAGTGGTTAAAGCGAAATCATTCTTTAGGTCGGCATGCGTAAATAAAGGTGGTATACCTTGTTCCCAATAAATACCATTCATTAAAATATTAACATGCGGCAAATATTTATTAAACAAACATTTATAGTTTGCAGGATGTTCGTGAAAATCATTTCTATCGTAATCATTGGTTTCTTTATGCCTATATAAATCGGCACCCTTTAAATGAGTATATACTGGATATGTATACTTCCTGCTTAAAAATTCATCGGGTTCTACTTGTTGCACATCCATTAAGTTCATGATTTCTAAAATCCCATGTGCTACTCTACCCGACCCAGTAATAGCAATTTTAATAGGCGGTAGTTTTAATCCAAA
>JBEDKT010000245.1:0-8995 GCA_041172025.1 Bacteroidota bacterium | reverse complement strand
TCACCATTAACTATGATGGTAAAAACACAACCAACTGGGGTGGTACAACTTATTTAACTCATGCTGCTGTAGGTGGAAACATGTCAGCTGCCGATTTCGGAATTGGCGGTGGATGGGGTGGTTTAAGAACTACTAAAAGTCTAGTGACTGCTTTTGACTATGATTTAAACTTGAGTGCAATAACTGCAACACTGGGAGCTGAAACAATTTATGGTTTAGTAGGTTCTGCAGTGAATGACTGGGGTGCAACACCAGACGTTAAATTTTACCAAACCGCTACAGCTGGTATTTATGAAGCTAATGTTAAATTCAAAAAAGGTGACTGGAAAGTAAGAACTAATAGTAGCTGGGATTTAAATTATGGTGACAATGGTAAAAACGGAAGCTTAGATCAAAATGGAGATAATATCTCTACAGAAGCTGGTTATTATAAAATCACTTTAAATAGTGCAACTTTATCTTACACCCTTACTCCGATAGCCGACCTAAGAGCTCAATTTTACACAAATACAAATGGTGTAGATATTAAGGATATTGGAGATTTTAAAGATGGATATGCTATCACTAAGTTTAAAAATTTAAAAAGCGATGGTTCAATGGGATCAGATGCAACGCAGGTTGACATTGACATGCCTATTTTCCGTTTAGCTGAAATGTATTTAACTTATGCTGAAGCAGTTAAAAGAGGTGGAACTGGTGGTTCTTTAAGCTTAGCTGTTGACTATCTTAATAAGTTACGTGAGCGTGCGTATAAAAATAAGAATGGTAACATTACTGCTTATGACTTAGATTATATCTTAGCCGAAAGAGCACGTGAATTATACTGGGAAGGATTTAGAAGAACAGATTTAATCCGTTTTGGAGATAAGTTTACGACAGCTAGTTATTTGTGGCCTTGGAAAGGTGGAATTGCTGCTGGTAAAGGAGTTGAATCATACAGAAAAATTTACCCTATTCCTACCGATGACTTAACAGCTAATCCTAACTTAAAGCAAAATACTGGTTATTAAAATTCAAGATTTAATTCTTTAAAAACGAATACACATGAAAACATTATTTAACAAATTTCTTTTTGTTGCAACCCTTAGCTCGATGCTTTGGGCTTGTAAGAAAGAAGGCCAATTGGTTACATTAGGTACTGGGACGCCAGCAGTTATTACAACTTCTGCTACATCAGTAGTCCTTACAAAGCCAAACCTTGCCAACGTAGCTGTTACTGTATCAGTAGCACCTGCTGATTTCGGTTTTGATGCAGCAGTTACAAATACACTGCAAATCGCAAAAACGGGTACTAGTTTTGCTTCTCCAAAAGAGGTAATTATGAGCACAGGTGCTACAAGCAAAAGCTTTACGCATTTAGAAATGAACAATTTACTTTTATCAATGGGTTTAGCACCTGAAGTTGCAGGTAGCATTGACATAAGATTAAAGTCAACTATATCAACAAGTGTTAATCCTATTTATTCAAATGTAAAAGCAGTTACTGCAACACCATTTGCATTAATAGGTATTTTGTATATGGCAGGCGCACATAATGGCTGGACTTTTGCAAACGATAGTGTTGTTTCTCCAGAAGGAGATGGCATATATTCGGCAATTATTCAATTTAAGCAATCTAAATCGATGTTTAAATTGTCTAAAACAAAAGAATGGAGCAATGTTTACGGAAGTAGTTCTGAAGACGTTATCTCGGCATTACTGGTAGGTCCTGGCGATATACCTAAAGCTATAGTTGGACCAGATTTGACTAGTCCTTATACAACACTTGATAACTATAAAGTAGTTGCAAACACGAACACGCTAGCTATTTCCTATGAAATTTTCTCATGGGGGCTAATTGGTTCTGCGACACCAGGTGGCTGGAATGATGATACGCCAATGAAGTATAATAATACTACTAAAACTTGGTCACTAACGGTGAATTTAACTGCTGGAGATATCAAATTTAGAAAAAACCACAACTGGGGATTAAGCTTAGGTGGTTCTAATGGAAATTTAACTTCTGATAATGGACCTAACATTCCAGTAACAGCAGGTAATTATACTATTGTGGCTAATATTAATGAAGCTGCTTATAATACTAGCACTTACACGATCACAAAAAATAATTAATAACACTTAGGTTATTTTATAAAAAAGCCTTCCCGATTATCGGGAAGGCTTTTTTATTTTAGGTAGTAAGTTGGGATTTGCTTTTGGTTAACTAGCTTATTCATTTTCGAGAAATACTTAATCTATAAAGGCATCCATAGCAATGGTGGGTTTGCCATCATTTGAAAATGCCCCCATACTATACCCTTGCCAATTATTATGGCATTCAGGTTCCCAATAAAAAACACCAAGGCCTTTATTATTAGGTAGTGATTTATTTTTAGCAATAATATCCAATAAGAAATTTTTACATGCTGCAGCTTTTGTCACATCCATGCCTACTTCGCTAATCATAATTTCTTTTCCGTACCTGCTTACCATATCAAGCATATTTTGATAACATTGGCTATTTGTTACTTGCCAATTACTAGCGTCAGGATAAAGTGACATAGCTATCACATCGTAATCGACTTGGTTGTTTGTTAAACCGTCAAACATCCATCTGAACATATTATTGTCATATCCATTTGATATATGCACAATTATTTTTGAACTAGGACTTACTTCCCTAACTGCTTTGGCACCTGCCTTTAGTAAATTAGCAAAATTGGACATATTCTTAGAAGCCCTTCCTTCTTCCCAAAGCATACCATCATTGGTTTCGTTACCTATTTGTATCCAAGTAGGGGTAATGCCATTATTTTTTAATTGTGCAACTACGTCTTTGGTATAAGTATATACAGTGGAAGCAAGTGCATCAAAATTTAATGTCGTCCATGCTGCAGGTTTGTTTTGTTTGCCTGGGTCGGCCCACCAGTCACTATAATGGAAATCAATCATAATTTTCATACCCAAAGCTTGCGCTCTTTTGGCTTGCGCAATGACATCGGCTGTTCCGCAATACCCGTTTGCTGGGTTTACCCAAACTCGTAAACGAATAGAATTGATGCCTTTGCTTTTCAGTAACGCAATGCAATCCATTTGCTTTCCACTGGCGTCATAAAATTTTTTACCCTCTGCTTCCATCTGACTAAGCCAACCAATGTCGGCCCCTTTGGCAAAAAACACGGTATCCTTTTTTACTAAGGGTTGTGTTGGCGCTTTAGTGATTCCTTTTGAGCAACTCACTAATAGGGCCACTGTGCAAAAAAAATATCCTAAATAAGGTAGTTTCATATTATTGATTCATTAAGCTTTGGCAAATTTAGTAAAGGCAATCTAATATAGTCTAATTAATCGCCGCCTATATATAATTGCTACTTCTTATCTTTGCAATATCCATATCAAATAAACCCAAAATGTCTTACCCCGTTGAGTATTTAAAAAAAGACGTACTGCATGCATTACGTTATCACTTTATAAAGCAGCCGGAAATTAAAGTATTAATGCTTGTAGTGAATATTTATGCGATCGCAACTGCGGTGTTACTATTTGTAAAAAAAATTCGCCCTGAACTTTTTTTATTGGGGTCGGTATTATGGATAGTGCTCATGTTATTTTTTTGGTATTTGTTACCCTTATTATTTTATAAGAAAACAACTTTTTTTAAACAGGACTGGGAATTCAGCTTCGACGATTCGGGGGCGGTATTAAATAATAATAATGGAACTGCGCAATGGACGTGGAACGAAGTAACACGTTATTTTGAAAGCCCTGTTTTTTTTCATTTTTATTTCGGACCAAAAAGCTTTTTTATTGTTCCTAAAACAAATTTGCCATACCAACAACAGCATGAAATACGTGGGATACTCAATGGCAAGTAATTCCTGGTTGGTCATTTTAGTCCTTTTCATACTACCCTTTGTTCGTTTATAGTTGTTGTACTAACTAAAACTGGCTAAAAATGGCCTGTTTTTAGCCTTAATTGAACAACTCCGCCAAAATGTGCAAACAAAAAGGCAAATAAAGTATGGCAATTTTGACAAAAAGTATATTTTTGCGCCGTAAACAAAACTATTTACAATGTCAGACATCGCTACAAGAGTTAAGAAAATCATCGTTGACAAATTAGGAGTGGACGAAGCAGAAGTTACTAACGAAGCTTCATTTACAAACGATTTGGGTGCCGATTCATTAGACACAGTTGAGTTGATTATGGAATTTGAAAAAGAATTCAACATCTCTATTCCTGATGAACAAGCAGAAACAATTACTACTGTTGGTCAAGCTGTTGCTTATTTAGAAGAGCACGCGAAATAACTTAATTAGAAGTTTCTAGTTTAACCATCGGCATATTTAATCCGCCTTTTTTAGCCTTTGCTTTAAAGGCGGATTCTTAATTTTTAAAACTAAATCATGCAAACTAAACGCATTGTAGTTACGGGGATTGGGGCCTTAACGCCATTAGGTAATAACCTTGAAACCTACTGGGATAATTTAATTAAAGGAGTATCTGGTGCAGATATGATTACTCAATTTGATGCGTCCAAGTTTAAGACAAAGTTTGCATGTGAAATAAAAGGATTCGAGCCCACTGATTTCATGGATCGTAAAGAAGCTCGAAAATTAGATAGGTTTGCTCAAATTGCACTTGTGGCAAGTGACCAAGCAGTATTAGATGCTGGAATCACAAAAGAAAATGTAGACCACGATAGAGTCGGTGTTATTTTCGCAAGTGGTATTGGTGGATTAACAACCTTTACCGAAGAAATAACCAATTTTGTACATGGCGACGGAACGCCTAGGTTTAACCCTTTCTTTATTCCCAAAATGATATTGGATATAGCTGCGGGACAAATTTCTATGAAACATGGATTTCGTGGTCCAAACTATGCAGTGGTGAGTGCATGTGCATCTAGTACAAATGCAATTGTTTCGGCAATGGATAATATAAAACTAGGTAAAGCAGATATTATAATTACTGGTGGGGCTGAATCGGTTATTGGGGTTGCAGGTATGGGCGGATTTAATGCAATGAAAGCAATGAGTGAGCGTAACGACGACCCTAAAACAGCCAGCCGTCCTTATGACAAAGACCGTGATGGTTTTGTGATGGGAGAAGCTTCAGGTGTATTAGTATTTGAAGAATTAGAACATGCAAAAAAACGTGGTGCAAAAATATATTGCGAAGTAGTGGGTGGCGGAGCTACAGCGGATGCTTATCATTTAACTGCGCCGCATCCAGAAGGGCTAGGAGCCAAGAATGTAATGATTGCAGCATTGCGTGATGCCGAAATGCAACCTAACGAAATTGATTACATTAACACACATGGTACTTCAACACCATTAGGTGATATTGGTGAAGCAAAGGCAATTGTTTCTGTTTTTGGGGAGCATGCGTATAATTTAAACATTAGCTCAACCAAGTCAATGACTGGTCATTGTTTGGGTGCTACAGGGGTTATTGAAGCCATCGCTTGTATTCAGTCGGTGATTCATGATATAGTACCTCCAACAATTAACCATTTTACGGACGACCCAGAATTGGACACAAGGCTTAATTTCACTTTTAATGCAGCACAAAAAAGAACTGTTAATGCGGCATTAAGCAACACTTTTGGTTTTGGTGGACATAATGCTTGTGTTATTGTGAAAAAATATAAGGCTTAATTAATTTAATAAGTGAAAAGAATACACCAATTAATTTCTTTTTTCAAACAGTCATCTGATTTTGAAAAAAACTTAATTCATTTAATTGGGTATCGCACAACTAGTATAGTACTTTTTCAAACCGCATTGAATCACAGGTCAGTTAGAGACAATCCATCAGAAAATAATGAACGCCTTGAATTCTTAGGGGATTCGGTTATTAGTACTGTGGTTGCTGATTATTTATTCAAAAAGTACGCGTATAAAGGGGAAGGTTTTTTAACCGAAATGCGAAGCAAAATGGTAAATAGGCAACAGCTAAATTCCATCGCTTTGCAAATGGGTTTAAAAAAAATGACTCGATTTAATAAGCTAGACAATGGTTTAAGGACCAGTCAGATTTTTGGAAATACCTTGGAGGCACTAGTAGGCGCAATTTACCTAGACAAGAAATACGATTTTACCAGAACATGGATTATTGAAAAAATGATTCAGCCTCATTTGTTCATGGACGACTTAGAACAAATTGATATTAATATAAAGAACAAAATTATTGGTTGGGCATTGAAGCAAGGCAAACAAGTTGATTTTGTGCTAGCGGGCGAACAATTGGAAGGGAGGCGTCGCCTATTCACTATCAATGTAGTGTTGGATGGTGAAGTAGTTACTAGCCAAAAAGGCTTTACTAAAAAGGATGCAAGCCAAATAGCCGCTCAAAAAGCGATTGAATTACTTGGCATTTAAGCCCTTATGCTGTATTTGACTATTGCTTTATAGCCTGGCAAAGCTCAATTAGCACCCCATTGGTATCCTTTGGGTGAACAAAACAAACTAATTTATTATCTGCCCCTTGTTTAGGCGTATCATTTAGTAAAGTAAAACCTTCGTTTTTTAGTCTTTGCATTTCAGCGTGAATATCAGCAACTTCGAAGGCAATATGGTGCATACCTTCCCCTCTTTTTTCTATAAACTTATCAATCACCCCTCCGGGACTTTGGCTTTCTAATAGCTCTATTTTTGTCTGGTTGTTTAAGAAAAACGCTGTGTTCACTCCTTCAGAATCAACACTTTCGGTTTTATAGCAGGGGCTATTAAATAATTTTTCAAAAAGGGGTATGCTCTGGGAAAAACTCTTAACTGCTATGCCTATGTGTTCAACTTTGTATTCCATATTTTTTGCTTTACGAATTGGGAAAAAATTGATGACGAATGTCATAGAAATCCCAATTTTACTTGTTTAATCTTTACTTTTGTGTCTTAGACAAAAATAAATGTTCGATATGTTAAAATTACCAATTTATCTTGATCATAATGCAACTACTCCTATGGATCCGAGAGTATTAGAAGCAATGATTCCTTATTTTACCGAAAATTTCGGTAATGCAGCTAGCAGAAACCATTCTTTCGGATGGCATGCAGAAGAAGCTGTAGACTATGCTCGTGAGCAAATTGCCCAATTAATAGGTGCTGATCCTAAGGAAATTATTTTTACATCAGGTGCTACAGAAGGGGATAATTTGGCAATCAAAGGGGTATACGAAATGTACGCAAGTAAGGGTAACCATATCATTACTGCTACAACTGAGCATAAAGCTGTTTTAGATACTTGCAAACACCTCGAAAAATTAGGTGCGGAAGTAACTTATTTAGAAGTTCAACCCGATGGCTTAATCGACTTAAAAGAATTAGAAGCTGCAATGAGACCAACCACTATTTTGGTAGCTATCATGTATGCGAATAATGAAATTGGAGTAATACAACCCGTAAAAGAAATCAGTGCAATTGCAAAAAAGCACGGCGCTTTATTTTTTACAGATGCAGTTCAATCTGTCGGCAAAATACCCGTAGATGTTAATGCAGATGGTATCGATTTAATGGCATTTACTGCGCACAAAATGTATGGTCCTAAAGGCGTTGGTGCATTGTATGTAAGACGTAAAAACCCTCGTGTAAAAGTTACTGCTCAAGTAGACGGTGGCGGACACGAAAGAGGTATGCGTAGTGGTACATTAAACGTTCCTGGTATTGTTGGATTTGGTAAAGCTTGTGAATTAGCTAGGACCGAAATGGAAGCAGATACTGCAAGAATTTCAAAATTAAGAGACAAATTAGAAAACGCATTAAAGCAAATTGACGAGTCTTATGTGAATGGAAATCCAGCTCACCGTTTGCCACATGTAAGTAATATTTCTTTTAAATATGTAGAAGGAGAAGGTTTAATGATGGGCTTTAACAAGGACATCGCATTATCTTCTGGTTCAGCTTGTACTTCAGCATCACTTGAGCCTAGCTATGTATTAAAAGCATTAGGCCTAGGTGACGATTTAGCACATAGTTCATTACGTTTTGGTTTAGGAAGGTATACCACTGAGGAACAAATTGATTTCACAATCAAAGCGGTAACTGAGACCGTATTGAAATTGAGAGAAATGAGTCCTTTATGGGAAATGTTTAAAGAAGGTGTGGACATTGATGCAATTCAATGGGCACATCATTAAAATTTAGATACGGAGTTAATTAATTTAAAATAATTTAAAAATAAAATCATGGCATATTCAGATAAAGTAATCGACCATTATTCTAATCCTAAAAATGTAGGAACATTAGACAAAGGCGCTAAAAATGTAGGCACTGGCTTAGTAGGTGCTCCAGAATGTGGTGATGTAATGCGTTTGCAAATACAAGTAGACGAAGTAACTGGAATTATTACCGATGCTAAGTTTAAAACCTTTGGTTGCGGTTCTGCAATTGCATCTTCTTCATTAGCTACTGAGTGGTTAAAGGGAAAATCTGTTGACGAAGCAGTAAAGATTGACAACATGGATTTAGTAGAGGAATTAAATTTGCCTCCAGTTAAAATTCACTGTTCGGTTTTAGCAGAAGATGCTATTAAGTCGGCGATTAATGATTACCGTGTTAAGAATGGTTTAGCGGAATTGGTGTTTGAAGAAAAGATACATTAGTATACCATTATTTCCGGGTTTTAATATCTAGATAAACATGAGTGAAGTAGCAGAAAATACAATTTACGTAAGCGAAAAAGCAAAAGCTAAGGTGAAACAGCTAATGCTAGATGCAGGCGTTGAAAATGACCCTAATTACTTTTTAAGAGTGGGTGTCGTTGGGGGCGGTTGTTCGGGGCTTAGCTATAAACTAGACTTTGACAATGAGGTTAAACCAATGGATCAGGTTTTTGAGGACAATGGCGTTAAATTGGTGACCGATTTAAAAAGTTTTTTATACCTAGTAAACACTGAATTAGACTTCTCAGACGGCCTAAACGGCAAGGGTTTTTATTTTAACAATCCCAATGCGAGTAGAAGTTGTGGTTGTGGGGAGAGTTTTGCTGTTTAAGCCATATGGTTCAATTATAAGC
>JBEDKT010000244.1:0-2966 GCA_041172025.1 Bacteroidota bacterium | reverse complement strand
GTTATGTATTATGGACGTCCAGAATCAAATATGGATAAATTGAAATCAATTCAATGTGATGTCATAGGATTTTTTGGCAACCTTGACCAAAGTCCTTCACCTACAATGGTGAATGAATTTGAAGCCAATATGAAGTTAGCTGGCAAAAATTTAGCGGTGAACAGGTATGAAGCAGGACACGGCTTTGCTAACCCAAGCAACCCTAGTTACAATGCAGCCGCAAAAGCCGATGCTTATACAAAAGCAATCGCATTTTTAAAAGCACATTAACGTATTTCTTTCCCCCGATAGTTATATAGAAAAGCTAGAATAGTACTTAATTCATAAAGTATAATTCTAGCTTTTTTTATGGTACAACTAGTTATGAATTAAGTGACGCTTAAGGGTATTAATATCCCACTTGGGGTACTAAATAATTTTTAACATAATCGGCAACCCCTTCTTCTAAACTATAAAATTGCGCAACATAACCGGCAGCGCGAAGCTTTACCATATTGGCTTCTGTGAAGTATTGGTAAGTATCTCTAATATCTAATGGCATATCAACAAACTGTATGTTTGGCTTTAAGCCTTGTGCAATAAAAACATTTGCGGCTAAATCATAAAAGGTTCTTGCTTTCCCTGTACCTAAATTGTACAAGCCATTTTTTTCTGTACTCCAACTATTTGAAAGCATATCATCCATCATCCAATAAATAACTTTCGCTACATCCTTCACATATATAAAATCGCGTAATTGTTCACCGTCTTTAAAATCAGGCCTATGGCTTTTGAACAATTTAACCAAACCCGTTGCTGCGATTTGATTAAAAGCATGGAATATCACACTTGCCATACGCCCTTTGTGGGATTCATTAGGCCCGTAAACATTGAAGAATTTCAACCCTGTCCATACTGGCGGATGCACTGTTTGTGCAATAGCCCATTTGTCAAATTCATTTTTACTAACGCCATATGGGTTCAATGGCTTTAATTGGCTAACAACCTCATGCCTGTCGTCATAGCCATGTTCGCCTGAACCATAAGTGGCTGCTGAAGAAGCATAAATAAAAGGAATTTGCTTTTCGGTTGCGTAATTCCAAAGCGATTTAGAATATTCCAAGTTTAGTTCCTCATGAATTGCATAGTTGAATTCAGTAGTGTCTGTTCGTGCACCTAAATGCACAATCATGTCAATTGTAAAATCTAAATTAGGCAACTGTTCCAAAAAGGATTGTCGCTCTATCACTTTTAAAAATTGTTTTTTCTCCCAGTTATTTCTTTTCTCTTCCACACCAAAATCATCCACAAGTATTAAATGAGTCAATCCTTGTTCATTTAAATATTGAACAAAGACAGAACCAATAAAACCTGCAGTTCCTGTTACGACTATAGTGGGTTGGTTTGACATATTATTATGCTAATTTTTTTTCGATAGCGGTATCGTAGTCATTTTTCCAACTTGAAATTGAACCCCAGTTTTCAGTATTCACTACTATATCCCCTTCGGTTACTTTACCAATAATAGTTGCCTTAACATTAAACTTGCCAGCCAAGGTTTCAATAGCAGCAATAGCAGTTGCATCACATGAAACTACTACCCTGCTTTGCGCTTCACCCACCCAATAAGCATCGGTGCGTATTGAACTATTAACTGCATTCACATCAAACCCTTTATTTTTGAAGAAGGCAGATTCTAATAATGTTACAATAAGCCCACCCTCACTAATATCATGCGCGCTTTTTACATTGCCTGCTTTAATTAATTCGGCAACTAATTGCTGTAAAGCAAATTCTTCTTCCAAATCAAAATAAGGTGCGTGAGAATATTGCACTCCTTTTATTTTATTCAAATATTCCGAAGAACCAATATCGTTTCTTTGCTCCCCTAATAATATAATTACATCCCCAGCTTTTTTGAAATCTAATGTCATGCTGTTTTTCATGTCCTCTAAAATTCCTACCATTCCAATTGTTGGCGTAGGGAATACAGGACCGTCAGGGTTTTGGTTATAAAAACTAACGTTACCGCCTGTAACCGGCGTATTAAATTTACGACATGCAGCACCCATCCCTTCTACTGATTTTACAAACTGATAATAAACTTCAGGATCGTAAGGATTACCGAAATTTAAACAGTTGGTAACACCAATTGGCTCACCACCTGAACAAACAATATTACGTGCCGATTCTGCAACTGCAATCATTGCACCTTTATATGGATCAGCAAAAACATATTTACTATTACAGTCAACCGTCATTGCTAATGCTTTACCTGTTCCCTTTGCAATTACAATAGAAGCATCGCTTGGCGCATTGGTAGAAGTATTTGCAGCACCTACCATGCTATCGTATTGTGTATATACCCAACGCTTTGAAGCAATATTTGGTAATTGTATTAGTTCTTTTACAGTAGCTTTTAAATCAGTTGTATCCGCAATTGAACTCATGTCAAATGCATTTACTTTATCCAAGTAAGCAGGTGCTTTATATTCACGGGTATACACCGGTGCACCACCACCTAACACTAATTCATAAGCAGGAAGGGATGCTTCTAATTCACCATGCATATAAAAGTTCAACAAGCCATCGTCCGTTACTTCGCCAATATTACTACAAGACAAATCCCACTTTTCAAACACCGCTAAAACTTCTGCTTCTTTTCCTTTTGCAACACAAATCAACATACGTTCTTGGCTTTCACTTAAAAGTAATTCCCAAGCTTTCATATTTTGTTGACGCGTAGGCACTTTGTCTAAATCAATACGCATACCCACACCACCCTTTGCACTCATTTCGGCAGTAGAACAAATAATTCCAGCTGCACCCATGTCTTGCATACCAACTATGCCGCCTGTTTCAATTACTTCTAAACAAGCTTCTAATAATTTCTTTTCTTGAAATGGATCACCCACTTGCACTGCTGGCAATTCTTCTACACTGTCTGCAGTAATTTCGGCCGATGCAAAACTTGCACCACCAATACC
>JBEDKT010000243.1:0-6482 GCA_041172025.1 Bacteroidota bacterium | reverse complement strand
AAATGGTACTACTTGCTGCCAAGCTTAATGGGTAACGAAGCTCCACTGCATATTTATTAAAAATGGAAAACTTTTGTCTTGAGGACTGTTGGTCAGGGTTTATTTTAGGATTCGAACTTTCATATACAGGATATCCACGTTGTGCAATGATATCATATCCTAATAATGCAAACTGGTTACTTAATCCAGCATCTCCTAATTGGAACCTTTCAAAAGGCGATACTTCTAAATCAGCATTGTATTTTCCTAAGAATCCAAACTTTGCAGCAAAACGTAAAACGAATTGCTTGTTATGGTCCTCTCCAGCAGGCTTGCCTAATGGAACAAACCATTCCCCATTTAATCTCCACTTATGATATTCTAGTAATTCATAAGGATTTGATTTTTTAGCAAAAGAAGGATCGATTAAAGAAAAAGGTGGCGTTAATTGACCACTGAATAAAAAAGTAGAACCTGTTCTTGGAAATAATGGTTGGTCAACAGAAGTCCTTTGTAAACCAATTCTAAGGTTAACGTTGTTTACAACACCATTATCTAAATTAGGAAGGTTGTAAGGGTCAATTGCATAATTCTTTAACGTATACCTTGTATAGTTTAAACCAATGTTTAACGAGAAATAGTCATCCGGCCAAGCCAATTGGCGACCAAATGAAATGGTACCACCCGTTGTTGAAATGTATCTTGAATCAGCAGCATTAGGGTCATACATACCAGTTGTCAAATCGTAGGTTTGACCATACTTTGTATTATAAATGCTTACCGTTAATGAGTTTCTTTTAATACCACCAAACCAAGGTTCTGTAAAAGAGAAATTTGTTGACCTAAAGGCCTTGCCATTACTCTGAACCCTAATACTTAACTTTTGACCGTCACCCATTGGCAATGGATCCCATGCTGACTTCTTAAATATATTCTTAGAAGAAAAGTTATTGAATGTTACACCAAGCGTCCCTGTTAGTCCAATATACCCACCCCAACCTGCACTTAATTCTAATTGGTCACTAGATTTTTCTTCAACACCATAATTAATATCTACTGTTCCGTCTTCTGGATTCGGAATAGGATTTATTTGAATTTTTTCTTGATCGAAATAATTTAACTGCGAAATTTCACGTTGAGAACGTATTAGTAAAGTACGGCTAAACTTATCACCCGGAATAGTTCTTACTTCACGACGTATTACAAAATCCTTGGTTTTTTCGTTTCCTGCAATTCTAACTGTTTTGATAGTTGCTTGCGGGCCTTCACGTAACCTAATTTCATAGTCAATAGTGTCGTTATAAACAGCTGTTTCAATTGGGTCAACTGCAAAAAATAAATAGCCATCGTCTTGGTATAATCCGCTAATATCTCCACCTTCTGCTGTTTGTGTCTTACCTAATTTATTGTATAAAATTTCACGATTATAAATCTCGCCTTTCTTAATATTTAAAATAGAGGTTAATAAAGAATCAGGATACCTTGTATTACCTCTCCAAGTAATATTACCAAAGTAATACCTGCGACCTTCTTTCATTTGCATGTCAATATTCAAATTGCCAATAGCATTATGATAAACAGTATCTTTTTCAATAACCGCGTCTCTGTAACCAAGTGAGTTATAATAGTTCAATAAATTGTCCTTGCTTTCCTCGTATTTACTGTCTTTGAATTTAGAAGAAGAGAAACCAACACGTGCATAAGGATTTAACACCTTTCTTGTTTTTGTGAAAGTTAAATAGCCTTTCTCTTTCATGTACTCTTCAAAAGTATAGGGTGTTGTTTTAACAATGATAGGTTTATCATTATTAGGATATAAAGTTAATCTCGATTTTTCGTGAATTTCTTTAAGGCTTTTTTTAAGCTTTCCTTCTTCTATTGCATTACCCCCAAAATTAATATTATTAATACGCACCTTAGGTCCTTTGTCAACAAGAAAGTCTAGGGCAACATTATTTTTTTTGCTTGCGTCTTTGGTTTCCTTAATGGTCACTTTAGCGTCCTGAAATCCTTTTTCAGCGAAGAATTTTTTAATGCCTTCTACCGCTGTGATTTTCATATTGTCGGTAATAACCCTGTTTGGCAATAATCCAGTTTTACCAGACAATTCTTCATTCTCTGATTTCCTGGTACCCGTAAAAGTAAACTTAGATAAACGAGGTCGTTCTACTACATTAATTTCAACATCAATTTCATTCCCTTTTAAGTCGGTCAAATACACACTCACATCACTAAAGTAATTTTGATCCATTAATTTATGAATGGCTTTAGCAAAATTATCTCCACCTGGGATGTTTACTTCATCCCCAATATTTAAGGCCGAAAGTGATAATAATAAGTTTTCGTCGAAGAACTGATTTCCGACTACTTTGATATCTCTGATCTTATATTTAGCTGGCGTTTTTTGAGAGAAAATGCCAATTAACTTTACATTAATTTGAGCTATTGAATCTTTCACAGGAACTTCCTGTGCATAGGACGTTTGCGTTAAAAAAAGAGCCGATAATGTGCCAATAAAAAAAAGGAGGAATTTCTGCATCTGCTTGTGTACTAACATTTATGAATTAAAAGTGTCGCAAATTACTCGTAATATTTCAAAGTCTTTGTTAAAAAGACAAAATAAACATATTATTTTAATTAATCATTCGTTTGGACCTGGGCGCTTGTCTTGCCAAATCTTCGTTCTCTTGATTGATAATCCAATAATGCATTCACTAAGTGTTCTTTGCGAAAGTCAGGCCAGCGTGTATCTGTAAAATACAGTTCGGCATAGGCCATTTGATATAATAGAAAGTTGCTTATACGGTGTTCGCCACTAGTCCTGATCATGAGTGCGGGGTCAGGAAAGTCACATGTGGTAAGGGCTGCAGCAAAAACCGCTTCGGTTATTTGATCCGGCTGCAAGGTCCCATTTTGCACTGCTGTAGCTAATTTTTGCGTAGCCTGTACTATCTCCCAACGACTACTATAGCTAAGTGCAATAATGAGTGTTAACCCTGTATTATTTGCTGTTTGTTCGGTGGCATCTGCTAATGCTTTTTTAGCCTCCTGGGGCAGCATGTCCAAATCCCCTATAAAACGTAATTTGATATTGTTTTTGTGTAAATCAGGCACTTCTTTTGCGATAGTATCCACGAAAAGCACCATTAGGCCGGTCACTTCAGCTTCTGGCCTATCCCAATTTTCCGTACTAAATGCATATAGCGTAAGGTATTCAATACCAATTTCGGTAGCAGCTTCCACTACCTTTCTTACGCTAATAACCCCATGATAGTGTCCATATAGCCTGTCTTGGCCTTTTTCTTGAGCCCAACGTCCATTACCATCCATAATGATAGCAATATGCTTAGGCAGTCGGTTCAAATCCAAGTTTTCCATAATGTAAAAGTAAGTAAATAAGGAGGTTATTTACGTTTAAACAGGCCGAAAAGGCTTTTTTTCTCTCCACCCTTATTTGCTTGGTAAAATGCTTTATTACCCTTTCTTATACGATCTGGGCCATGCACTTTTAATAAGTTATAAGAAACACCCATTTTCACGCCAAAGTATTGGTCCTTACCTGAGGTGCTTGCTTGGTAGTTAATAGCTGGGTAAAGCGTGGAGGTATAGGTGTCCTCGTCCGCAAAATAATCTAGCTTGTCTGTATTAGTAAAACGGTAAGTGGCTTCGGCAAAAATGTTCCAGGGACCAGTCACATTGTATTTAAAACCCAAATTAATAGGCATGGTAATGATGCTTTTTTCAACAGCACCATTCACATTAGGCTTTGTGCTATCGGCTAAAGGCAATAAAACACCCACACCAAATCCAAGATAAGGGGTAAACCTAAACCTTTTATTACCTGTGATAAACCTAAAAAAGTGAAATTCTCCCATAACACTTATATCATGAAACCTACGATAAAAATAGCGGCCTCTTGCGAACTCATAGCTCAAGGAATCGGATTGAATATCGTTTCCTGCTAAACTTAAGTATTCATAATTAACCCGAATTCCCACGTAGTCATTTAATTGCTTTTTATAAAAAGCGCCAAAGTTTTTACTTACAAATTGAACTTGCGGCGAAATGTCTCCATTGTAGGAAGCTAGCCCTCCTAACAACCCAACTTCCCCTTTAATTTCTCTCAATTGCAAATGCTGTGCAAATACAATTTGCGACATGCCTAAAAATAATATTACTAAAAGTTGTTGGATACGCATTGGTTAATTTCTTTTATCTAAACCCCAAGTGAGTTTTGTTCTTAATGTAGATAAATAACTGTTTTCATTCAACCGTATAAAGTGAATTAAAAAGTTTTCCTTTTTCACAGCCAATTCAATTGTCTTTGGTACAATTTCCTTTCTAGCATCTAATGCACAAATTAATTCTTCAGTTCTTCCTTCTATTTCAAATGAAATTACCGAAGTATCAGGCACTACAATAGACCTTACATTTAAGTTATGTGGGGCTACTGGTGTAATCACAAAGCTTGCCGAATCAGGAAATAAAATGGGGCCATTACAGCTCATATTATACCCTGTAGATCCCGTAGGAGTAGCTACTATCAAGCCATCCGCCCAATAGGAATTTAAAAATTCACCATTTAAATAAGTATGAATTTTTATCATTGGCGAAGTGTCTCTTTTATGAATAGCAAATTCGTTTAAAGCAAAAGGGGCTGCTCCAAAAATAGGGATACTAGCATCAAGATGCATTAATGTCCTTTTTTCAATAACATAAGTTCTGTTCACTAAAGCGTCAACCATTAAACTTAATTCGTCCTTAGAAATAGTTGCTAAGAAACCTAAACGGCCATAGTTAATACCTAATATTGGAATGTTGGTGTCTCCTACTAAAGTAATTGCATCAAGCACCGTACCATCACCACCCAAACTAATTAAACAGTCAATTGTATTGTGAAGGTCGGAAGAACTAGCAAAAGGAATAAGCGGCTTTTTGCCAGGCAAGGCAACTAAATTAAAATTATTAACTAGCTCCCCGTAAACATAAATGGTAATATCATAGCGGCTCAGCTCCAATAACAATGCATTCAATGATTGTTCTTGGTCAATATCAACCCCTCTACTATAAATGGCTACTTTCATTACTATGTTTAAAAATTTATCCCTCCGTGCAAATATACCCCTTTGTCCCCCAACTGATTCACACTGTAGTCAATTTTTAACACAAAATCGTATATGCTAATAATATCCATCCCTATGCCCGCTGTTCTTAATAGCGTATTTGAAAGCTTATTTGTATTTCGCGGCTGGTCACTGTAAACATACCCTAAATGAGAGAATACCTTAAGCCAAAACTGATACTTTACGGAAGGTAAAAACTTATCGGTAAGGAAATTCTTGACAGTGATGCTTCCCAATGAATGGTGCCATTGTGCCTTTAAAATGCTAGCTGCATTTCCATCTACCACATAATATTCCAAACCACTTAATTGCATATTCCCATACCCCACAAGTTTACTGTCTAAGTAATTCATATTGGGCATGAACTTAACTACAGAATTAGATTCTACTAAAAAGAAGTTGGATTTTGAAAAAGGGTGCGCATATACTTTTCGAAATTGCAAAGAAGTAAAATTACTTGATGTTGAAAAACGTTGGTAAGCAGCAAATTCGGTACTACTTCCTTTTGTAGGATAAGCATTATAATTAAATTTAACCTTAGTAAAGGTTGCAGTTAAATCAAAGTAGGAATACGATTTTTTTTGATTGGGCAAGAAATTAGGTTGAGCGCGGTAAACCGTATCTGAGATCTCGTTATTTCCTAGGCCTAACTGAATAGTGTGTCTTTCGAATAAATTAGGACGATATAATAGGGAAACACTTCCCCTATACCCTTTTTGATTTACATCGGGTGTTTTAAGGAATAGTTGTTTGTCATTTGCAGTTGCGGTGTTAACTTCTTTTTGCGTGAAATTTAACCAGCCAATTCCTAAGCCATACTTTAATTTATTGTCAATATATGGAAACTGATATTTAATAACTGCTTGATGTGTATAGCCTGTAATTAAACCAACGGATAGTTTATCATTATTCCCTGTTGCATTAGCTTGACGTAAATTAATACCATAATTTACCCTGTCTAAACTGTGATTGTATACATTCCACCACTCGCTAAAACTTCTATCCACCCACCTAAAATAAGGGATGGGGAAAAAGTACCAGCGCTCTTTAACCTTAATATGTATGCTTACTGTTTGGCTATCTAATAAATTCGACGCTACTGCTACGTCTAAAAACAAAGAAGTATTAAATAGTTGTTGTTGAGCGAGTGTATCAAGTTTAGCTAAAGAATCTAAAGAAATTACATCCCCCACGCGATAAGGTAGTTCCCTAAAAAGAATATACGACTTCGTTTTATTATTCCCCTCTACACTTATGGCTCCAATTTTTACTTGTGTCTTACCGGCAATACTAATTACAAAAAAAGAAAAAGTGAGCACTAGGGTAAACAAACGCTTTTTAAACATCTAGGTAATTCATTAAATGATGATAATGTTCTTC
>JBEDKT010000242.1:0-2753 GCA_041172025.1 Bacteroidota bacterium | reverse complement strand
TTTGGTCCTATTGCGGATAACGCAGGTGGTATTGCAGAGATGAGTGAATTACCAGCTGAAGTGCGTGAGAAAACAGATATTTTAGATGCGGTTGGTAACACAACTGCTGCTAGCGGTAAAGGTTTTGCAATTGCTTCTGCTGCATTGACTTCTTTAGCATTATTTGCTGCTTTCGTAGGTGTTGCAATGCCAGACAATCAACATATTGATATTTATAAAGCGGATGTTTTAGCTGCTTTATTTGTAGGTGGTATGATCCCATTCATCTTCTCTTCTTTAGCAATTCGTGCTGTAGGTGAAGCTGCAATGGCAATGGTAGAAGAAGTGCGTCGTCAGTTCCGCACTATTCCTGGAATTATGGAAGGTACTGGTAAGCCAGAATATGAGAAATGTGTAGCAATTAGTACGGAAGCTTCATTGAAAAAAATGATGTTACCAGGTGCAATCACAATCATCTCTCCTATTTTAATTGGTTTTACAATGGGCCCAGAAGCTTTAGGTGGTTTCTTAGCGGGAGCTACTGTAAGTGGTGTGCTTATGGGTATATTCCAAAACAATGCAGGTGGTGCTTGGGATAACGCTAAAAAGTCATTTGAAAAAGGAGTAGAAATTAATGGGGAGATGTTCTATAAAAAATCTGAACCACATAAGGCATCTGTAACAGGTGATACTGTGGGTGATCCATTTAAAGATACATCTGGTCCATCAATGAATATCTTGATCAAATTAATGTCAATTGTTTCTTTAGTTATTGCGCCTTCTTTGGCTCAATTACATCCAACAGGTCCTACTGAAATAAAAACACAAACCGTAGAAATTTCTATGATTAAGCATGATTCTTCTGAAGTCATTGCTGATTCTAGCAACACAGTTACCATTACTGCTGATACTAAGACTTTAGTACAAGCATTACAGGAAGATGGTCTTGCTCCAAAGGATAATGTAAAAATTCAAATTACAGACGGTAAAATCACTGTAAATGGCATAGCGCTCTCAGCCGAGCAAAATGCTAAATATGCTGCTTACCTTATAAAGAAATAAGAGACTAAAATTTTTTGAAGTCTTTAACAAAAATCCTGCTTCGGCAGGATTTTTTTATACCTAAAGTTTCGTAGATTGCTTACGAATATAATCGTAATTACTATGAGCAAGCTATTTAAACCAACCGAAAGTGAATTAGAAATTTTAAGTATTCTGTGGGAAAAAGAAAATGCAACAGTAAGAGAAGTGCATGAAATTGTACAAAAAACAAAGGAAGTGGGTTACACCACCACCCTTAAACTAATGCAAATAATGCATGAAAAAGGGTTAGTTGTTAGAAACGAAACTGCTAAAACACATATTTACACCCCATGTGTCGAAAAATCAAAAGCACAAGAACAATATGTAGGTAAAATGATTCGCACTTTATTTAGTGGAAGTACTTCCCAATTGGTGTTACAAGCTTTAGGAAAACATAAACCTACTCAACAGGATTTAGTGGATATTAAAAAGTTAATTGAACAACTACAAAACAAATAACATAAGTCACTAGCCTTTAAATTATACTTATTTAAGCTTATGCAATTTCTTGGTCAAATACCTACCGCAATTTTAAACAATATTGGCTTCATGGCTTTATTGTACTTGGTATATACCAGTTATAAGCATTTTACTAAACATAATGCTGCAAGGCTGTTCGCCATAGCCACCCTATTTCAACTACTGGGACTACTCCATTTTGTTTTTACCCTTTTTAACTTTACAAATAACGCAGCTTCAATAATTAGCAAAATTGCCCCTATTCATTTTGAAATAGTGGAAATCACTACGCTCCTGCCTTATATTGGATTAGTGTATTTTTTGTTATTACTTATTTTCTCGTTGGGAACAATTAAACAATTTCAAGCATTAAATAAATACAGGCAATCCGCAAATTATGCAAGTTCGCATAGTTGGAATGAGAAATTAAAAAGTACTTATAATACCAACAAGCATTATACAATTGGGTTTAGTACAATAGTAACAAGCCCAATTACTTTTGGTTGGCTAGACCCAGTAATTATACTCCCAATTGCTATTTGTAATCAAATGAGTGTAGATGAAATAAAATTAATTTTACTGCACGAAATAGCCCATATTAATAGAAACGATTATGTTATTCATTTAATAATTGAGGCTAGCCATAAGCTGCTTTACTTTAATCCATTTTCTTATTTATTTGTAAAGGAAATTAGTTTACAACGAGAAATGTCATGCGATGCCTGGGTGCTTGCACAAACAGTGCATCCACTATCCTATTCAAAAACATTGTACAATTTAGCTGCTAATAACCACACAGTTACAAGTGCTAATTTATATTTAGGTGCTTTGAATGCAACTCACGAACTAATTGACCGAATAAAACATATTAATAGTATAGGTGAAAAACATACAAAAACCTATGGTATTGGAATAATGATAAGTGCCTTAGTAAGTTTGCTTTTATTTGCCCCAGCACTTGTTTCAAAATCAACAAATGCTAAAAAACAGCAAAGTATACCAATAGTAAACAAGCATAGTGCAATAGCCGTAACTAAACAGATTGTATTTAAAAGGGTTGCTGTACAAAAGCAAACTTTTAAAATAACTAAACCGCCTGTTGTTAAGCAGCTTCAAACTAATAATGACTTAGTTATAAACGATCAAATGCTAGCAATTGACTCAGTTGAGTTTAATAATGGTTCCACTACTTATACTAAATTAGTGGACCAAACTTTAAATTGGATTAAAGC
>JBEDKT010000241.1:0-2707 GCA_041172025.1 Bacteroidota bacterium | reverse complement strand
TTGGACGGCGGCATAGACACAAATCATATTGTACTAAAAAACTTATTATGGACAAACAAAAAAGAAATTCCTAATAATAAAATTGACGACGACAAGAATGGTTATGTAGACGATATAAACGGATGGAATTTTTTAGGGGGTAAGGATGGCAGGAACATTGATAAAGCTGCTGATGAAAAATCAAGAATTTACCACAGGTACAAATCCTTGTATGAAGGACAATTGGTGGACACTACTAGTTTAAATAAAATTCAAAAAAAACAATTTCTAACTTGGTCAAAAACAGCAGAAGAAATTGAGTTTAGTGAAACAGATGCAGGCAATTTAGAATATATTAAAATGGCAACCAATGCCATAAAAAAGCTTGGCACTACTATAATAAAGGAGTTAAACGACAGCAACTTTACCGCAGAAAAATTGGAACCATTCCAACCAATAGGCCGAGTAACACTTGAAGCTAAAATGGCTTACCTACGTACTATTGTAATTTTAGGCGTGGACAAAGAAGCACCCTATAAGGAAGTAATCCAGGATTTGGACGAATATATTGCAGGCAAGGAAAAAGCGGCAATTTCAAAAATACAAGCACCCGCTCCTATACGCGAAGACATTATAAAAGACAATTATTTTAGTTTATCTGACAAGTATTACGGCAACAACGACATCACGGGCCCAAATGCTAAGCATGGGACACATGTTGCAGGACTAGTTGCAAGTATACCCGATTCAAATTGGTTGGCACAAGCCTACTACCCTGCTATTAAAATAATGGGACTACGTTTGGTGCCAGATGGTGACGAGTACGATAAAGACGTTGCACTTGGAATACGGTATGCTGTAGACAATGGTGCAAAAATAATTAACATGAGTTTTGGCAAATCCTATTCCCCTGAACAACCATGGGTAGACAGTGCTATTAGGTATGCAGCACAAAAGGATGTATTAATAATTCATTCAGCAGGAAACGAATACTATGACCTTAATGTAAAGGAAGTATTTCCAAACCCCTATTCAAGTGTATTTAATGACACTGCTAAAAACATGCTTACTATTGGGGCAACAAGCGACCCAAGTATTAGTGGTAGTTTATTAACTGATTTTAGCAATTATGGTTCAAAAATTGTAGACGTACTTGCACCAGGTGATAAAATATATTCAACCCTCCCAGGAATAAATAATTATGGATACCTAAGAGGCACAAGTATGGCTTCTCCTATTGTGAGTCATATAGCTGCAATGGTTCGTTCTTATTTTCCAACACTCACCGCCATCCAAGTAAAAGAAATACTTTTACAAAGTGCAAGGAATACAGCTGACAATACTACTCCCTATGATGTACCCCAGCATGAAGAAAGTAAAACATTAAATGAGATTAGTAAAATTGGTGGTATTGTAAATGCTGCAAATGCTTTAGAATTAGCTAAAAAATATTCCACAATAAAAACAACGCAACTTAAAAAAAGAACGAAATAATAAATAAACTATGTCAAGACCCAGTGCTACAGAATATGCCCCCTTTTATCAAACTTATGTAAACTACACTAGTGGAAAAGATTACGAAGTATTAGTAAAACAATACAATGAAAGAATAATAGAGTCATGGGGTGCTATCCCATTAGAAAGAATTAATGATAGTTACGGTCCAGACAAATGGACAATAAAGCAAATGTTTCAACATGTAATTGATACAGAAAGGATCTTTGCCTACCGAGCCTTAGCCATTGCAAGGAGAGACACTAGTTCCCTGCCAAGTTTCGAGGAAAACGACTATGCTAAAAATGCAACAGCTGCAACACGCAATTGGAAAGACATGCTTATTGAATGGAGAATGATTCGTCAGTCTACAAATATGTTATTTGCTTCTTTTACGGAAGAAGACATGAAACAAAAAGGCACTGTTGGCGGTAATACCCTATCGGCAAATGCTTTAGGGTTTATTATTTTTGGACATGCACTACACCATTTGCATATACTAAAGGAGCGATACGATATTTAATGTTTAAAATGAAAAGGCCTCCAATTGGAGGCCTTTTTCTATAAGATCAAAATAGTGATTTACTATTTAGTTGCATATAAATGCACCGCTAATTGTACTTCAGTATCAATTGCACCAACACCGTAGTTGATACCAAATAAAGTTCTGTCTAATGGAAAGAAAGCTTCAGCAAAGAATCCTTTTTCATCTGCATTTCTAATGTAAGCAGTGAAAGTTACTGGTGCTTTAATACCTTTTAAAGAAAGGTCACCAGAAATTGTTGCTTTGTTAGCAGTAATATATTTAACACTAGTAATAGTGTAAGTAGCTTGACCAAATTTAGCAACATCAAAGAAATCAGGAGCTGACAAATGTCCTTCTAATTTAACACCAGCGTCATCAGTAACTTTTAAGCCAGCAATGTCAATTACAAAGCTACCACCAACTAGTTTTTTAGCTTCCACTTGAACTGAACCCGATTTAACTGGGAAATAACCAACGTGGAAATCTGTGTTTTTAGACCCCGTCCAGTTTACTTTACTTTTAGCTGCATCAACAGTAAAGTTGTCTGCTGCAATTTTGCCATTCGTGAAAGAGATTAAAGAGATTGATGCAACGATCAATGCTAAAGAGAACATGATTTTTTTCATATCTGTTTTATTTTTTTTTAAATTAACAACTTGTTTATTGCTTGAACAAATAAGCAACCCTTTTTATTTAAAAGAATAGCTA
>JBEDKT010000240.1:0-4645 GCA_041172025.1 Bacteroidota bacterium | reverse complement strand
CCGTGGAAGAGGCGTATTTGCCACAGCGCCAATTGCTGCTGGCACCACTATTGAAATTGCACCAGTGATTGTTTTAAACCCGGCTGAGCGTGAAAAGGTAGAAGAAACCTTATTGTATAATTATGTATTTGAATGGGGTGATGACAATAAAAGTGCGATTGTTGCCTTAGGGTACGCTTCAATTTATAATCACTCCAAGTTGGCTAACTGCAAGTACGAAATGGACTTTGACTACCTCACAATTACTTTTATTACTCTTCAGCCAATAGCACAAGGCGACGAATTGCTAATTAATTACAATGGAGAAGGCGGCCCTGATCCTGATTGGTTTGAAGTTTTTTAAAATAACACTAAACAAACCGGCATGGATACTTTAATACTATTGCCAGTTGCAATTAGGTCGCCAGTGATTTTATTCCTTTTAAAAATGGTGATGTTGTCTGAATTTTGGTTGGCTACTAATAACCAATTCCCATCTGCACTTATTGTAAAATTACGAGGGCCAATTCCAATAGTGGAATAGTACTTGGTTTGCTTGTCGGCTAATTTTCCATTTGTTAATACAGGAAATTTTACAATATTGTTTTCGCTACCTCTATTTGAAGCATATAAAAATAAACCATCAGGTGACATATGAATATCCGCACTTCCGAAATTGTCTTTAAAGTCAGCGGGATGCATTAAAACTTTTTGTAAAAAACTAGCCTGTCCTTTATTAAAATTATAGACGCTAATACTACCCGTTAGTTCTTCTAAAATATATAGGAAACGGCCATTATTAGAAAAAGCCAAATGCCTTGGGCCACTACCTGGACTGGATTTAATCACTTTTGCTTTTGATTCATCTAGTATAGGGGTACTAGCTTGGTTATACGGATAAATGGTCGTTTCGTCCATGCCTAAATCGGTGGTTAATAAATAATTTCCATCAGGGGAAAGGAAATTTCCATGTACATGCGCTTTTTCTTGCCTCTTTGTATTTAAACTACTTCCACTATGTTTAATTATTTGTCTTGCATTGGATATTAAACCATCTGCGGACCTATGATAACTAGTCAAGCTACCCTCGCTATAATTTGCAACAAATAAATTACGTTGGTCTGCACTTAAAGCAACATGACAAGGGTTTGCTCCCTTGGTTGATTTTTGTTGTAATAATTTTAATTTATCATCCTTTATTGCATAGGTGCTTACTTGACCGTCGTTCGTTTCATTTACAGCGTAAACGAATTGTTTGTCTTTTGAAATGGTTAAGAAGGAGGGGTTTATTGCACTATCGGTGTGGCTTAGTTCGGTTGCCTTCCCTGTAGCGGTATCAAATTTGTATACATATATTCCTTTGCTGCCTTTATTAGTGTATGTGCCAACAATTAAATGCGCAGACTGGCTGAATAAGGACAAACTTAAAGCCATAAAACAAGCGAAAAGGGTAATTTTAGATAAGTTAGTATTCATTTGTACGATTGTTCACTGAAATTAGGCAAAAAAGGGCTTTTTTATTGGGTATTTTACAAAAGGGTTGTAAATTTGCACCATGACAATAAACATTCATATCCATCATCATCATATGTTACCTAAGGGGTAAGCTATGGAGGTGTAGGTATGTATTACTATATTTAACCAAAGGGCTTACTAATCAGTAAGCCCTTTTAATTTCAACTATCAACTATGCGTTTAAGATTGGCGATTCAGAAATCAGGAAGACTAAATGAGGATTCAATGCGTTTGTTAAAAGAATGCGGCATTGATATTAATAATGGAGTGAATAAACTTAAGGCAGAGGCGACAAACTTTCCCATTGAATTGTTTTTTCTTCGCGACGACGATATTCCACAATATGTAGAAAATGGAGTTGCTGATATTGGTTTTGTTGGCGAAAATGAAGTGTATGAAAAGGCGAAAACGGTAGATGTAGTTTACGAGCTAGGTTTTGGTAAATGCCGTTTAAGTTTTGCAATTCGCAAGGGGGACACCTTTACGGGACCCGAATTTTTAGCAGGCAAAAAAATTGCAACTAGTTACCCCGTTTTGGTTCAGCAATATTTAACTAAACATAATATTCAAGCAGAAATTCACGAAATAAGTGGAAGTGTTGAAATAGCTCCTGGTATTGGCTTGGCAGATGTGGTTTGCGACTTGGTTAGTAGTGGGTCTACCTTATTTATGAATGGCTTAAAAGAAGCGGAGACAATTTTAAAATCACAAGCGGTTTTAATAAAGCATAAAAACTTTTCTGCTGAAGCCCAAGCTATTTTAGATCGCTTGTTATTTAGAATCGAATCAGTAAAAAAGGCAAAAAAGAATAAATATGTTTTATTAAATGCGCCAAATGAACAGTTGGATAAAATTATTTCTTTATTGCCAGGTATGAGAAGCCCTACGGTAGTTGCCTTAGCAACACCAGGTTGGAGCAGTGTACATAGCGTTATTGCAGAAAGTGATTTTTGGGAAATTATTGAACAATTAAAAGCAGCAGGTGCAGAAGGGATATTAGTTGTACCTATTGAAAAAATGATTTTATAAATGATTAAAGTTTACAAGCAGCCAGCAAGGAGTGCATGGCCAACATTATTATCGCGACCTGTTTTTGATGCAGCTAATTTACTTCCAAAAGTACAGGCTATATTAGACGACGTGCAACTAAACGGGGACGAAGCATTAGTGCGTTATACGGCAGCATTAGATGGTGTAACCCTAACGCAGTTCAATTTGAATGATACAGCAAAAGCAGCAGCAGAACAAGCAATATCAAGTGCCTTGAAAAAAGCAATTGATTTGGCTAAGTCAAATATTGAGAAGTTTCACCAAACACAAACACAGAAGGTAGAACGCATTGAAACTATTTCAGGCGTTTGGTGTTGGAGAAAATCAGTTGGAATTGAAAAGGTAGGTATTTATATACCTGGCGGAACAGCTCCCTTGTTTTCCACTGTATTAATGTTAGGCATACCAGCAAAATTGGCGGGATGTAATAAAATAGTCCTTTGTACGCCTCCCAATAAACAAGGTGAAATACACCCTGCCATTATTTATGCAGCAACATTGGTAGGTATTGATGAAATATATACTATTGGTGGGGCACAAGCCATTGCCGCAATGGCTTATGGGACAGCCACTATACCTAAAGTGAATAAAATATTCGGGCCAGGTAATCAATATGTAACAGCAGCAAAGCAACTCATTCAACAAGCTGGTGTGGCTATCGATATGCCTGCTGGCCCTAGTGAAGTATGTGTTTGGGCTGATGACACAGCTGAACCTTCGTTCGTTGCTGCCGATTTATTATCACAGGCTGAACATGGAGTGGATAGTCAAGTATTATTAATTGCAAGTAATGAGCAATTGGTGGAGCGCATTCAGGTTGAATTAAGTTTGCAATTAGAACAACTCCCTCGAAAAGAATTTGCTACAAAGGCCTTAGAAAATTCGAAAGCAATAATTATTGAAAAGCAGGAAGAGGCTATTGAATTAATTAATGAATATGCGCCAGAACATTTAATTATATCAATTGAAAATGCCGAAAAATTTGCTGATAAAATAATTAATGCTGGTTCGGTATTTATAGGGAATTATTCTCCAGAATCAGTTGGAGATTATGCTAGTGGAACAAACCACACATTGCCTACTAATGGGTATGCAAAAGCATATAGCGGAGTAAGCATGGATAGTTTTGTTAAAAAAATCACCTTCCAACAACTTACAGAAAGGGGCTTGGCAAATATTGGTCAAGCAGTGATTGAAATGGCTAATGCCGAAAGCCTACAAGCACATAGTAATGCAGTAGAAGTAAGGTTAAAAATGATAGCATCTAAAATGTAATATATGCAGTTTGATATCAAAAAAATAGTGCGCCCAAATATAGAAAAGCTAAAACCTTATTCTTCTGCTAAAGATGAATATAGTGGAGTAGCCAATGTTTTGCTGGATGCAAACGAAAATAGCCTTGGATCACCTTTAGCCAAATGGTATAATAGGTATCCAGACCCTTATCAAAAAGAAATTAAAGAGAAGCTTGCTATTATAAAAAATATCCCTGCTAGTCAAATATTCTTAGGTAATGGAAGTGATGAAATTATTGATTTGCTTTTTCGCACCTTTTGTGAACCAGGTAAAGACAATATTATTATTTGCCCACCTACATATCCTATGTATGAAGTAAACGCAAACATTAATAATATTGGAATAAAATCGGCTCCTTTGTTACCCGACTTTCAATTAAATGTGCCCCACATTGAACAACTTGTGGACGACAACACTAAAATTATTTGGATTTGCTCACCAAACAATCCTACGGGGAATTCTTTAGACAGAATTGACATTGAAACGATATTGAACCATTTTAATGGGATTGTGGTTGTGGATGAAGCATATATAAATTTTTCAAAACAGAAATCATTTATACAATCACTAATCGACTATCCTAACTTAGTGGTGTTACAAACCTTAAGTAAGGCATGGGGATTAGCAGGATTAAGAGTGGGAATGTGTTTTGCGAGTGAAGCTGTTGTTGGATATTTAAATAAGGTGAAAGCTCCATATAATATCAGTTTAGTGGCTCAGGAATTAGTGCTGAAGGCTTTGGATGAAGTGGGTCAGGTAAATGACATGATTCAGCATTTAGTGGATATGCGTATTGCTTTAGCAG
>JBEDKT010000239.1:0-11094 GCA_041172025.1 Bacteroidota bacterium | reverse complement strand
GTACAAAGTTTGATAGCTCTGTAGATTTACACATTCGTTTAGGAGTTGATCCTAAAAAAGCAGACCAACAAGTTCGTGGTACTGTTTCTTTACCACACGGTACTGGTCGTACTAAAAAAGTATTAGTACTTTGTACGCCAGATAAAGAAGCAGCAGCAAGAGAAGCGGGTGCTGATTATGTAGGTTTAGATGAGTTCGTTGCTAAAATTGAATCAGGTTGGGTTGATATAGATGTTATCATCGCTACGCCAGCTGTTATGCCTAAGATTGGTAAATTAGGTAAAGTATTAGGACCACGTAACTTAATGCCTAACCCAAAAACTGGAACTGTTACAAATGATGTAGCAGCTGCGGTTAATGAAGTTAAAGGCGGTAAGATTGCATTTAAAGTTGATAAAGCGGGTATCGTTCACGCATCAATTGGTCGTATTTCTTTCTCTGCTGAAAAGTTAGTAGAAAACAGTGCTGAATTGATTAACGCAATCATGAAATTAAAACCATCTTCTTCAAAAGGTACTTACATGAAAGGTGTGAGTATGGCTTCAACAATGAGCCCTGGTATTGCATTGGAAACTAAATCATTAATCAACTAGTCCTGGTGATCCATTAGGAATTGACCCGGGTAAAAAATAAAATTAGTTATGACCAAAGATCAAAAAAATGAAGTCATTGAACTTTTAAAAGAAAAGTTTAATCAATATAACAACTTCTATATCACAGATACAGAATCTTTGAGCGTAGAACAAGTTACTAATTTACGTCGCTCTTGTTTTAACAAACAAGTAGAAATGAAAGTTGCTAAAAACACTTTAATACGTAAAGCATTAGAAAGCTTGGACAGCGAAAAGTATGCAGGTTTATTTGAATCATTAAATAATGTAACTGCATTAATGTTCTCTGAAAATCCTAAAGATCCAGCTGTGATCATTAGCTCATTCAGAAAAGCAAATACAGGAGATAGACCAACATTAAAAGCAGCTTTCATTAACGGAGATATCTTTGTTGGTGATAATGCTTTAGTTGCGTTAACAAATATCAAAACTAAAAACGAACTTATCGGTGAGGTTATTGGATTGTTACAATCTCCTGCGAAGCGCGTAATTGCTGCTTTATTGAACCATGCTGAAAATGGTTCTACTAAAACAGAAACCGAAGTTGTTGCAGCAGCAGTTGAAGTAGTTGCTGAAGCTACACCAGTTGCTGAAGAAGCGGCTACACCAGTTGTTGAAGAAGCTGCTGCACCAGTTGCAGAAGCGGAAGCACCAGCAGCTCCTGAAGCAGCAGCTGAATAAGCAAAGCTTCAACCAACAAATAGTTAATCACAGACACTCTCAGGAGTAGCTGTTTTTATATTGTTAAAATAATTTTTTTAAACCTTCCGCTGGAGCATTAGCTTTGAAAGCGGAAAAAATTGAAACAAAATGGCAGACATTAAAGCATTAGCTGAAAAATTAGTAAGCTTAACAGTAAAAGAAGTTCAAGAGTTAGCAGACGTTCTAAAAGCAGATTACGGTATCGAACCAGCAGCAGCAGCAGTAGTTGTAGCAGCAGGTGGTGGTGCAGCAGTTGCTGAAGAAAAAACAGCGTTTGATGTAGTTTTAACAAGCGCAGGTCCTAGCAAATTGAACGTAGTTAAAATCGTTAAAGATTTAACAGGTCTAGGCTTGAAAGAAGCTAAAGATTTAGTTGATGGTGCTCCAAAAGCAATCAAAGAAGGTATTTCTAAAGCAGAAGCTGACGAAATCGCTGGTAAATTGAAAGAAGCTGGTGCAGAAGTTGAAGTAAAGTAATTTACTCGACCTCGGTCCATAAACATATAGAAAGCCTGTCCCGAATTATCGGGACAGGCTTTCTTGTGTCTAGGCCCACCTGTTAATGAAACCCTAAGATTCGCCAAATAGGGTAAAAAATAAAAAACACATATAAATATTTTAGCATCTTAAATAAAGCATATTATTAGTAAGTTATAAATGTATATATATCATAATATGACATAATTACCTAATTTTGCATTTATTACAAAAAAATATTCAAAAACAAGCCTTTTGGTACAAAATTTGTTTTTAAAATTGCTCCTCTTTCCTTAACTTTGCAATCCTTTATTTTGGGCGTATAGTCTATTGGGATTATAGTGCGATTTATCGCCTATATGAATGATAAACAATACTTAAGCAAAATGCTACCAAATATTTAACTGCAATTAAACCTGGTTTATACCGTATGTCTACAACAATCTTGAACAACAGGGTCAACTTTGGTAAAATCAAAAACATCGCCGAAGCACCGGACTTACTTGACATTCAGTTAGAATCTTTCAAAGAATTCTTTCAATTAGAAACAACACCAGACCGCAGAAATGTGGAAGGTTTGTTCCGTGTATTCAAGGAAAATTTTCCTATCACTGATACACGTAACATTTTCGTATTGGAATTCTTGGATTATTTTATCGATCCCCCACGTTACACTATTGATGAGTGTATGGAGCGTGGATTAACATATGCTGTTCCTTTGAAAGCTAAGTTACGCTTAAGCTGTAATGACGAGGAGCACGTTGATTTCCAAACAATCGTGCAGGATGTATTCTTAGGAAACATTCCTTACATGACTCCTCGTGGTACATTTGTGATTAATGGTGCTGAGCGCGTAGTCGTTTCTCAATTGCATCGTTCTCCGGGTGTATTCTTTGGTCAATCAACACATCCAAACGGAACAAAAATTTATTCTGCTCGTGTGATTCCTTTCAAGGGCGCATGGATGGAATTTGCTACCGATATCAACAACGTGATGTATGCTTACATCGACCGTAAGAAAAAATTCCCTGTAACAACTTTGTTACGTTCAATTGGTTTTGAAACCGATAAGGACATCTTGGAATTATTTGGTATGGCAGATGAAGTTAAAGCGGATAAGAAAACTTTAGCAAATCAAATAGGACGCAAATTAGCTGCACGTGTTTTAAGAACATGGGTAGAAGATTTCGTTGACGAAGATACTGGTGAGGTAGTAAGTATCGAACGTAACGAAATTGTAATGGAGCGTGATGTCGTATTAGATGAAGATGCAGTTGCATTGATCATTGAAATGGGCGTGAAAAGCGTATTCATTCAAAAAGAAGACGTTGGTGGTGATTATGCAATCATCTACAATACATTAAACAAGGATACTTCTAACTCTGAGTTAGAAGCGGTTCAACATATTTACCGTCAATTACGTGGTGCTGATGCTCCAGATAATGAAACGGCTCGTGGTATCATTGACAAATTATTCTTCTCTGACAAACGTTATGATTTAGGTGAAGTTGGTCGTTACAAAATCAACAAAAAACTAGGTCATGATTTAACGCAAGAAAAGAAAGTCTTGACTAAGAATGACATCATTGAAATTATTAAATACTTAGTACGTTTAACAAATGCGAAAGCAGAGATTGATGATATCGATCACTTAAGCAATCGTCGTGTGCGTACAGTAGGAGAGCAATTGTATGCTCAATTCGGTGTAGGTTTAGCGCGTATGGCGCGTACTATCCGTGAGCGTATGAACGTTCGTGATAACGAAGTATTTACTCCAGTTGATTTGATCAATGCGAGAACATTATCTTCTGTTATTAATTCGTTCTTTGGTACTTCACAATTATCACAATTCTTAGACCAAACAAATCCATTGAGTGAGATCACGCACAAGCGTCGTATCTCCGCATTAGGACCCGGCGGTTTAAGTCGTGAGCGTGCAGGTTTCGAGGTTCGTGACGTTCACTATTCTCACTACGGTCGTTTATGTACTATTGAAACTCCGGAAGGACCAAACATTGGTTTGATTTCTACACTATGTGTACACGCAAAAATCAACGAGATGGGCTTTATTCAAACTCCTTACCGTAAAGTAGAAAATGGTAGAGTGAATACTAAGTCATTGAGTTACTTAAGCGCTGAAGAAGAAGAAAATAAAAAAATTGCACAGTCGAATACTAAACTAAACGAGAAAGGCGAATTTGCTGAAGACAAAGTTGCTTCTCGTGACACTGGCGATTTCCCGATCTTAGATAAAGAGGAAGTAGAATATATGGACGTTGCTCCTAACCAAATTGTTGGTTTGAGTGCTTCTTTAATTCCTTTCTTAGAACATGATGATGCTAACCGTGCGTTGATGGGATCAAACATGCAACGTCAAGCGGTTCCATTACTTCGTCCAGAAGTGCCAATTGTTGGAACTGGATTAGAAGGTAAAGCAGCACGTGATGCGCGTATTCAAATTCACGCAGAAGGTGATGGTGTTATCGAATTTGTGGATGCAAATGAAATTCATGTGCGTTACAACAGAAACGAAATGGATCGTTTAGTTAGTTTCCACGAAGATTTAATCGTTTATAAATTAACCAAGTTCATTAAAACGAACCAATCAACTTGTATCAACTTACGTCCTGCTGTGAAGAAAGGACAGAAGGTGAAAAAAGGAGAATTCTTAACAGAAGGTTATGCAACTAAAGACGGTGAAGTAGCATTGGGTCGTAACTTACAAGTAGCATTCATGCCATGGAAAGGTTACAACTTTGAGGATGCAATCGTAATTAGTGAAAGAGTAGTACGCGAAGATCTTTTCACATCCATCCACATTGATGAGTATGAATTAGAAGTGCGTGATACAAAATTAGGAGAAGAAGAATTAACTGCTGATATTCCAAACGTTTCTGAAGAAGCAACTAAAGATTTAGACGAACATGGTATCATCCGCGTGGGTGCTGCTGTGAAAGAAGGAGATATTTTAATTGGTAAGATCACTCCAAAAGGAGAATCTGATCCAACTCCTGAAGAAAAATTATTGCGTGCTATCTTTGGTGACAAAGCTGGTGATGCAAAAGATGCTTCTTTAAAAGCGGCTAATGGAACAGAAGGTGTTGTTATCGACAAAAAATTATTCCAACGCGCTAAGAAAGATAAGAGTGGTAAGGTTCGTGAAAAAGCGATGTTAGATAAAGTTGAAAAACAACATGAGCAAAATGACTCAATGATAAAAGAATTGTTAATTGAAAAATTACAAACACTTTTAAAAGATCAGTCAACTCCAGGTGTTGTAAATAATTTTGGTGAAACATTAATTTCAAAAGGAAGTAAATTCAATGCAAAGAATTTATCTGTTATTGATTTCCAAAATGTAAACCCATTAGGTTGGACAGGTGATAAGAAAACAGATGATTTAATTAATACATTGTTACATAATTATAGCATTAAGTACAATGAAGAATTAGGTCGTTACAAACGTGAGAAATTTAATATTTCAATCGGTGACGAATTACCTGCTGGCGTATTGAAATTAGCAAAAGTATACTTAGCTGTTAAGCGTAAGTTGAAAGTGGGTGATAAGATGGCAGGACGTCACGGTAACAAAGGTATCGTTGCAAAAATCGTTCGTGCCGAAGACATGCCGTTCATGGAAGACGGAACTCCAGTGGACATCGTATTGAATCCATTGGGTGTACCTTCTCGTATGAACTTAGGTCAGATCTATGAAACCATTTTAGGCTGGACAGGTAAGAAGTTAGGTGTGAAATTTGCAACTCCAATTTTCGATGGTGCGAGCACGCAACAAATCGAAGATTTATGTGATGAAGCAGGTATCCCTAATAACGGACATACATATTTATATGATGGTGAAACTGGAGAGAAATTTGACCAAAAAACATCAGTGGGTGTGATCTATATGATCAAATTACACCACATGGTGGATGATAAGATGCACGCTCGTTCTATCGGACCATACAGTTTGATTACACAACAGCCATTGGGTGGTAAGGCGCAGTTTGGTGGTCAGCGTTTTGGAGAGATGGAGGTGTGGGCATTAGAAGCATATGGTGCATCTAATATTCTTCAGGAATTATTGACACTTAAATCAGATGATATCATCGGCCGTGCTAAGACATATGAAGCCATTGTAAAAGGCGAGAATATTCCTAAAGCGGGTATCCCTGAATCTTTCAATGTATTAGTACATGAGTTGAGAGGCTTAGGATTAGATTTAAAGTTTGATTAATAATTAATCATCGATTGAATTAACAACATTGCATTCTTAAATAATGTCCCGGCTAAAAACCGGGACTAAATGAATAAAAAATATGGCATTCAAAAAAGAGAATAGACAACGACCAGCTTTTTCACAAATCACTATTAGTTTGGCATCGCCAGATACAATTTTGGAAAGAAGTTTTGGTGAAGTGCTAAAACCTGAAACCATTAACTACCGTACTTACAAGCCAGAACGTGATGGTCTTTTTTGTGAGCGTATCTTTGGTCCAGTAAAGGACTATGAGTGTGCTTGTGGAAAATATAAGCGTATCCGTTATAAGGGTATAGTATGTGACCGTTGTGGTGTTGAAGTAACTGAGAAAAAAGTACGTCGTGAGCGTATGGGCCACATTAAGTTAGTGGTGCCTGTAGTGCACATTTGGTACTTCAAAAGTTTACCAAACAAAATTGGTTACTTATTAGGAATGAGTTCTAAGAAATTAGAAACAATCATTTACTATGAGCGTTATGTAGTTATCCAACCAGGTATTAAAGACGACTTAAAAGTTGCTGATTTATTAACTGAAGAAGAATACTTGGATTTATTGGATGCTTTACCAAAAGAAAATCAATACTTACCTGATGACGATCCTCAAAAGTTCATCGCGAAAATGGGTGCTGATGCAGTCCATGATTTATTAGGTTTATTAGACCTTGATGAATTAAGTTTCTCTTTACGTAATGCTGCTGCAAACGAAACTTCTCAACAACGTAAAGCAGATGCCTTAAAGCGTTTGAGCGTAGTAGAATCTTTCCGTGAAGCAAATACACATATCACGAACCGTCCTGAGTGGATGGTAATGAAATATATTCCTGTTATTCCTCCAGAATTGCGTCCATTGGTGCCATTAGATGGTGGCCGTTTTGCATCTTCTGATTTGAATGATTTATATCGTCGTGTAATTATTCGTAACAACCGTTTAAAGCGTTTGTTAGAAATTAAAGCGCCAGAAGTAATCTTACGTAATGAAAAACGTATGTTACAAGAAGCGATCGATTCATTATTCGATAACTCTCGTAAGTCTAACGCTGTTAAAGCGGAAGGTGGTCGTGCTTTAAAATCTTTATCTGATGTTTTGAAAGGTAAACAAGGTCGTTTCCGTCAAAACTTATTAGGTAAGCGTGTGGATTATTCTGGTCGTTCTGTAATCGTTGTAGGACCTGAATTAAAAATGCAGGAGTGCGGATTACCGAAGGATATGGCTGCTGAATTATTTAAGCCATTTATTATTCGTAAATTAATTGAAAGAGGTATTGTAAAAACAGTGAAGTCGGCTAAGAAATTAGTTGATAAAAAAGAAGCTGTGATTTGGGATATCTTAGAAAATATATTGAAAGGTCATCCAGTAATGTTAAACCGTGCCCCAACATTGCACCGTTTATCAATACAATCTTTCCAACCTAAGTTGGTAGAAGGAAAAGCAATTCAATTACACCCATTGGTAACGTCTTCGTTCAACGCCGATTTCGATGGTGATCAGATGGCGGTGCACGTTCCATTAAGCCACGCGGCTATTTTGGAAGCACAGTTATTAATGTTGTCTTCTCACAATATCTTGAACCCACAAAATGGTACGCCTATCACCCTTCCTTCTCAGGACATGGTATTGGGATTGTATTACATTACAAAGGGTAAAAAATCAATGGGAGACTTAGTTGTAAGAGGCGAGGGTAAAGCATTCTATAACCTAGATGAAGTTATCATTGCTTACAACGAAAATAAAATTGATTTACACGCAAATATTAGAGTTAAAACAAATATCCGTGAAAACGGTGCTTTGGTAAATAAATTAATTGAAACTACAGTAGGTCGCGTATTGTTTAACCAACATACACCTCCAGCAGTAGGTTTTGTAAATCAATTATTAACTAAGAAAAGTTTAAGAGAAATTATCGGTGACATTATAAAAATCACTGACGTTCCTACAACAGCTAAATTCTTGGATGATATTAAAACATTAGGATTTAAAATGGCCTTCCGTGGTGGATTGTCATTTAATGTTAATGACTTAGTTGTTCCTGAAACTAGAAATGCATTGTTAGAAGGTGCTAAAGTAGAAGTTGAAGAAGTTTGGGAAAACTACAACATGGGTCTTATCACAAACAACGAGCGTTACAACCAGGTAATTGATATTTGGAGTCGTGTAGATACACGTATCACTGAAACATTAATTCGTGAAATGGCTATCGACAAACAAGGTTTCAACTCAGTTTACATGATGTTGGATTCTGGTGCGAGAGGTAGTAAAACACAGGTTAAGCAGTTAGTAGGTATTCGTGGATTGATGGCTAAACCTCGTAAGAGTGGTAGTTCAGGTTCAGAGGTTATTGAAAACCCAATCTTATCAAACTTTAAAGGTGGATTGAACGTATTGGATTACTTCATTTCAACGCATGGTGCTCGTAAGGGTCTTGCGGATACGGCGTTAAAAACTGCAGATGCAGGTTATTTAACACGTCGTTTGGTGGATGTATCTCAAGACGTTGTAATCTCTGAAGAAGATTGCGGAACATTACGTGGTATTGCTACAAGTGCATTAAAAGATAACGAAGATATTATAGAACCATTAGCAGATAGAATTGAAGGACGTACTTCTTCTCATGATGTATTCAACCCATTCACTAACGAATTGTTAGTGGCAGGTGGTGAAGAAATCACTATCGATGCTGCACGTTTAATTGAAGATGCGGGCATTGAAACGGTTGAAATCCGTTCGGTGTTAACATGTGAATGCAAGCGTGGAGTTTGTGTAAAATGTTACGGTCGAAATTTAGCAACAGGATATATCACTCAAAGAGGTGATGCAGTTGGTATTATTGCTGCACAATCAATTGGTGAGCCAGGTACACAGTTAACATTACGTACGTTCCACGTAGGTGGTGTTGCCGGTTCTTCTTCTGTTGAATCTGCTTTAAATGCTAAGTTTGACGGTACAATACAATTTGATGGTTTACGTACTGTTGATACAATCAATAACGATGGTAACAAAGTTAAAGTGGTTATTGGTCGTACAGGTGAAGTAAGAATTATGGATGTTAAGAACGACCGTTTGATGATTACAAATAACGTTCCTTATGGTGCTTTGTTAGCTGTTAAAGACGGCGCACAAGTGAAGAAAGGAGATGTGATTTGTACATGGGATCCGTTCAACAACGTAATTGTTGCAGAACAAAATGGTAAAATTGCATTCGACAATATATTAGAAGGATTTACTTATCGTGATGAAGCGGATGAGCAAACAGGTCACCGTGAAAAAGTGGTAATTGAATCTAAGGATAAAACTAAAATTCCTACTATCGTATTAGAAGGTGGTAAGGATAACAAACATTACAACTTACCAGTTGGTTCTCATATCATAATTGAAGAAGGAATCGAGGTTAAAGCTGGACATGTATTAGTTAAAATTCCAAGAGTATTAGGTAAGTTAAAGGATATCACGGGAGGTTTACCACGTGTTACTGAATTATTCGAAGCACGTAATCCAGGTAACCCTGCGATTGTTTGCGAAATCGATGGTATCGTAGCATTCGGAAATATCAAACGTGGTAACAGAGAAATCGTAGTAGAGTCAAAAGATGGTATGGTGAAGAAATACCTTGTTCCATTAACACGTCAGATCTTGGTTCAAGATAGTGACTTCGTTAAAGCAGGTTCTCCTTTATCAGACGGTCAAATTGCCCCTGCTGATATCTTAGCAATCAGAGGACCTTATGCAGTACAAGAATACGTTGTAAATGAGATCCAAGAGGTATATCGTTTACAAGGTGTAAAAATAAATGACAAGCACATTGAAGTGATTGTTCGTCAAATGATGAAGAAGGTGGAGATCGTTGACGCTGGTGATACTAAGTTCTTAGAAGAAGATTTAGAAGATCGTTACGACTTCATTGAAGAAAACGATCGTATCTATGATAAGAAAGTAGTTACAGAGTCTGGCGATAGCGCTAAATTCAAAGCTGGACAAATTGTTACATTACGTGAGTTAAGAGAGGAAAACTCTATCCTACGTCGTGCTGACGCTAAATTAGTGGAAGTGCGTGATGCAAAACCTGCAACTGCACGTCCGGTATTATTAGGTATCACTAAAGCTTCATTAGGCGTTCAAAGCTGGATTTCTGCTGCATCATTCCAAGAAACAACTAAAGTATTAAGTCAGGCAGCTATACAAGGCAAGGTAGACTCAATGCTTGGATTGAAAGAGAATGTAATTACTGGTCATTTAATCCCTGCAGGTACTGGTCAAAAAGAATTCGAGAAATTGATCGTAGGAAGCAAGGAAGAATATGAAGTATTAGCAACCACTCGTGAGGCGATGAGCTTTGACGATGATGAATAATAAATAGATTCTTAAATTGTTAAAAAGCAGGAAGTAGTAATATTTCCTGCTTTTTTTATTTTTATGGGGATATTATTTTCCCTATTTTTATAGAGCAAGCTATAGAACTGGCTATGCCTAAATTTTAAATTAAAAGTTGAATAATATGAAACCAATTTCATGGGTGGTAAACGGTATTCTAGCGCTTGCAGTTATTATTTTGTTTGTATTGCATTTTAATACAAATAGTACTCCTGTGAAATCGGCTGCAATGGCAACAGGCGGCACCAAGATTGCTTATTTTGAAATAGATTCTATCCAAAATAACTATGAATTTTTCAAAGAAGTAAAATCGGCATTGCAACTAAAGGATATGGAAAATGCAAAGCAATTAACTTCTCTAAAAAATGCGTTTGCTAGTAAATACCAGGACTTGCAAAAAAATGGTCAATACTTATCGCAAGCTGAAATAGGAAGTCGTCAACAAGAATTGGCACAGCTTGAAAAAAACTATACAAATAAAGAACAACAACTTGCTCAAGAATTACAAGAGGAAAGTTTTAAAAGGTTACAAGAAGTAAAAAAGAAAATAGAAAACTTTTTGATACAGTATAATAAAGACAAAACGTTTGCGTACATATTTTCTAGTAATCCAGATTTGATGTATTACAAGGACACCGCTTACGATATTACAACTGACATTGTAGCCGGACTTAATAAGG
>JBEDKT010000238.1:0-3899 GCA_041172025.1 Bacteroidota bacterium | reverse complement strand
ATGTTCTACAATATTAAATTTTCAATAAAAAAATCGATTGAAGTTTGTTTCATTCAATAAATTACTTATTTTGTAAGCCCTTAGAAACTAGTGAGTAAAGATTCGAGTAAAAATCTACACCATCTTAGTCAAAAGGATTAATCATTCTTTTATAAATTTTTATTTAAAACCAAAAATCAATCGAATCATGGCTGAGATTAAACCAACTGCAACAGCTGCTTCTAAGAATGCAGCACAGCCTCAAAAGAGCGGTAATCTAGTTGCAACTTTAGCACCTATTTTGTGTATTCTAGCGGGCTACGTTATCTGGCGTTTTGTGTTAGGTAATGCGAGTAATTTTACAAATCCAGACCCAAGTGGTGGATTCTGGCCTTCACATAAAGGACCTACGGGAACTTTTACGAAAATGTATGAAGGTGGTATTGTCGTTCCAATCTTGATTGGTAGTTTCTTGATCGTGTTAACTTTCGTTGTTGAAAGATTATTAACAATCAGAAAAGCGGCAGGTGCTGGAAACATCGCGGAATTTGTACGTAGCGTGCAATTTCATTTAGCGAACAAAGAAGTGGACAAAGCTATTGCTGCTTGTGATAAGCAAAAAGGATCTGTAGGTAATGTAATGAAATCTGGTTTGAAAAAGTATAAGGAAATGATTTCAAATACTGAATTAGATACCGATCAAAAAGTATTAAACATCCAAAAAGAAATCGAAGAAGCGACTGCATTGGAATTACCAATGTTAGAAAAGAACTTAGTATTCTTATCAACTATTGCATCAGTAGCAACCTTATTAGGTTTGTTTGGTACAGTATTAGGTATGATTCGTTCTTTCTCTAAATTAGGTGAAGAAGGTGGTGGAGAAGCTGCTCGTGAATTATCTCAAGGTATCTCAGAGGCCTTGTATAATACTGCATTGGGTATTGGTACTTCAGCTGTTGCTATTATTATGTACAACGTGTTTACTACAAGTATCGACGGAATTACATATGGTATCGACGAATCTGGATTTACTTTAACTCAAAGCTTTGCTGCGAACTACAAGTAATCGAAACAAAATATATTCAATAAGGGTAACCTTATAATTTTTAAAAGACTATACAATGGGTAGAGCCAAATTACCTCGCAAGAGTACCGCCATCGACATGACAGCCATGTGCGATGTGGCTTTCCTTTTATTGTCCTTCTTTATCTTAACTACTAAGTTCAAGCCAGCAGAAGCAATCGCTGTAACTACTCCAAGTTCAGTAGCTGCAAAAGTTGCTCCTTCAAAGGATTTTGTGCTAGTAACTATTACAAAAGATGGCAAAGTATTTCTTACTATAGATGATGAGCAAAAGAAAGAATTAGTAGCTAATTCTTTGAACACTACCCGTAATTTGGGAATCAATGTTGCAGCTTTCAAAAAAGCGAATTTCATTGGCGCACCATTAAGCGGATTAAATGCTTTCTTAGCCATCCCTGAAGAGAATAGAAAAGGAGACCAATTACCTGGCATTCCTTGCAAAGACAGTACCGAAAATGAATTAACTATTTGGATGCAAGTGTTGAATGAAGCTTATGCAGGATCTAAGATGGAATTATTGCTTAAAGGCGATAATTTATCTAAATATCCAGCTTTCAAAAATGTAGTTGCTGCATTTAAGAAAAATGAGATTCAAAAGTTTCAGATGATTACCAATCCTGAAAACGCACCTGCTGGTTCGGAGCTTTGGAAGAAATCCATGAGTGGTGATAAAGAACTGGATAATTAAAATTATTAACTAATTAAAAGCTACTAATATGGCAGAATTAGATACCTCGGGTGGTGGCCATAAGAAAGGACCAGGGGTCAAGAAAGGAAAGAAGCTATCAACGCGTGTGGATTTAACACCGATGGTGGACTTGGGTTTCTTATTGATTACCTTCTTTATCTTCACCACAACCATGAGTCAGCCTACAGCCATGAAGTTGATTTTACCTGATGATAAAGTAAAACCTGAAGACCAGAATAAAGCCAAAGAATCAGGTGTGCTTACTATCATGATTGGTGCCGATAATCATATTTATTATTATGAAGGACAATTAAAACCAGATGGTTCTAATTTCCTATCTGCATCTTTCAATGGCGAAAATTCAATTCGTGATGTAATCATGAAAAAGAAAGCTGATGTTAGAAGTCGCGCAACAGATCCAACAAATCCTGAAAAGGACTTCGTAGTAGTTATCAAACCTACCAATGAGTGCAATTTTAAAAACGTAATTGATATGCTAGACGAAATGGCTATCAACGTTGTGAAAAAGTATGCATTAGTAGATATTACAGATAACGAAAACGAATTGGTTAAAATATCTGATGCAAACGCAACACCATCTGCAAGCAATTAAAAGCATAAAAAATGGACATAAATAAAATATTAACCGCTGATATTCTAGACCTCGTTTTTGAAGGCAGAAATAAGGAATATGGTGCATACGACTTACGTAGAACATACGATAAACGTATCAAGGCTGGTTTGTTTGGTATGATTGCCATCACTGCGCTTTTTGCAATTGGTTCTATACTTTCTAATTCAATGAAGTCGGCAAAAACGGAAGTGATTGCTGTTGACTTGTCTTTGGAAAATGTAAACCAAGATGAAAAAAAGCCGGAACCACCACCTCCACCACCTCCACCAAAGCAAGAGCCACCAAAAGTGGAAGTAGCTAAATTTACGCCTCCGAAAATTGTTAAGGACGAAGAAGTAAAAGAGGAAGATGAAATCAAAGAGGTTGAAAAATTAGAAGACACCAAGATTGGTGCATTCAATCAAGAGGGTATTAAAGACGATGGACTTGTTGCTCCTGTAGAAGCAAGTACTGGTCCAACTGCTCCTCCTGAGGAAGAAACAGATAAGATATTCACTGTCGTTCAACAGCCAGCAGAATTTCCTGGAGGTGTTCAAGGATGGACTCGTTACCTTGAAAGAACCTTGAATAGGGATTTGCCTGTTGAAAATGGAGCGCCATCTGGAAGATATGCTGTAGTAGTTTCTTTTATTGTATCAAGAGACGGTTCAATTAGTGATGTAAAATCAGAAAATGATCCAGGTTATGGTACAAAGGAAGAAGCCGTTCGTGTAATCCAAAGAGGTCCAAAATGGAAGCCAGCTGTTCAAAATGGACGTAATGTAATTTACCGTCACAGACAAACAGTTGTATTCCAAGTTTCTGACGAATAGTTTCAAGTCTAAGCAAGATTAATCTTACTAGAATTATACAAAAGTCCCGCTATTAAGCGGGACTTTTTGGTTATTTTGCATCATGCGGGAAAATTTAAGTACATGGAATGACACTATTGTTGCGTTAGCAACTGCACCAGGATTGGGTGCCATTGCAGTAATAAGGTTAAGTGGTGAAAAAGCGATTGAAATGGTTAGTGCTGTGTTTTCAAAAAAGAATTTACAAGCTGCCCCAACTCACACAGTACACTATGGCAAATTATTGAATGGTGATATCGTAATTGATGAAGTAGTTGTGACTATTTACAAAGCACCAAAGTCTTACACAGGAGAGGAAGTGGTGGAGATCTCATGCCATGGCTCACCGTTTATACAAGAAAGTATATTACAATTAATGATGCAAGTGGGTGCAAGGTTAGCAAAGCCCGGAGAATTTACACAACGTGCTTTTCTGAATGGTAAAATGGACTTAACACAGGCCGAAGCGGTTGCCGATTTAATTGCAAGCAATACAGAAGCTTCTCGCAAAACGGCTTTGTATAATTTAAAAGGAGGCTTTTCGAGCGACTTACAAGTGATGCGTGAAAAGTTAATTAAATTTTCTGCCTTAATAGAATTAGAACTGGATTTTTCCCAAGAAGATGTTGCATTCGCAAATAAAAAAGAACTTGAAACTTTAGTTGGGCAATTACAAATAAAAAC
>JBEDKT010000237.1:0-11681 GCA_041172025.1 Bacteroidota bacterium | reverse complement strand
TGTTTTTTTGTCCTCTTTCTTGGTAACGCCATCCATTGTACAATATAAATTCCAAAAACTTTTTATTTGCTGTAACGCGCATCACGCCTGACTCAGCAATGATCATATTATCCTGTAAATTGAATCTCTTTTCAAAAATAACAATATTGCGAATAATACTATCGTTGGATTCCTTCTTGCCTAATTTAATTACATAACCGTCTATCTTGTCGTAAAAAACACCTTCCTTAATATCAATTGCCGGCTTAGCTACAATAATATCAAATTTCAAATTTGTCAGTTTTAACTGAGTTACTGGAATAATATTATTGGAAAATAAAAAAGCAATACCCGATAAGAAAATGGTAAAAATAAATAAGGGACGCATAAAACGAACTAGTGGAATGCCAGCTGCTTTTATGGCAATTAGTTCAAAGCTCTCTCCCAAATTCCCAAAAGTCATAATGGACGAAAACAATAGAGACAATGGTAACGCAGTTGTAAAAATGCTTACAGAAACTAATCCAATAAGTTGTAAAATAGTAAATAGGTCAAGCCCTTTTCCAACCAAATCGTCAATGTATAACCAAAAAAATTGCATGGTCAGCACAAAAGTTGTAATAAGAAGTGCTGCCAAGAAGGGTCCTATAAATGCCTTCAGAATTAGTATGTCTAATTTTTTGAACAAATTTTATTGCTAGCTACCGATACGATGAAATAGTTCCTTTACTTGATACTCCCAAAGCCTACTTTGATCCTTAATCTCGTTTTTCTCAGCGAAATCCTTGATAATCATAATTGTCTGGTTTGACATCTCTGATTTTTCAATCTTGAATTCGAAATATTCATTTTTCTCACTAGTTAACCATCTAAAACGAATGAATTTATCTTCATCTTGGTCTAAAATCTCGGCTTTTTCAGGAGTACCACCATTCCATGAGAAGCTAAAAACATTCTCCCATTCATCCACTTTATCAGCAAACCACTCCTGTAAGCCTGAAGCAGTTGAAAGAAATTCATATAATATGTTAGGTGAACATCTAACTGGAAATTCAAGTGTAAATAATTGTTTCTTACTCATAAGTATCTATATCCTCTTAATAATAGGATTCTGTTTGTGCAATAATATTAAATAAATGATAGGTTCCAAGAAATTTTTGAACTTAATTCCCAAACTATGAGTTATGTCAGGGATTGACTATATTCTATTGCTCATTAATATATTGATTGTCAATGTTTTGTAAATGTTATTAAGGCTTTTTTATTATTCAGTTTTACATTATTTTTTTCCTACTTATTTGTTGCCTTTGTACTCAAATTGACGCTTATCTTTGCCTTCCTTAATGTTGAAGTATGTTTAGTAATCTTAGTGAAAAATTAGAATCGGCGTTTAAACACCTAAAAGGTCAGGCGCGTATTAACGAGTTAAATGTGGCGAATACCCTCAAGGATATTCGAAAGGCATTGTTGGATGCCGATGTGAACTTTAAAATTGCCAAGGAATTTACCGATAGTATTAAAGAAAAGGCCGTTGGTGAAAAAGTTATAAATGCAATTAGTCCCGGCCAGTTAATGACTAAAATTGTACAAGATGAATTAACTGCTTTAATGGGTGCGGAGGCTACTCCTTTAGATGTTTCCAAAAATCCAACGATCATTTTAATAGCCGGTTTGCAGGGTAGTGGTAAAACCACTTTTTCGGGTAAGCTTGCTAACTATTTAAAAGCACAAAAGAAAGCACCATTATTAGTAGCTGCCGATATTTACCGACCAGCTGCAATGGATCAGTTAACTGTTTTAGCAGAACAAATAGGGGTGGATATTTTTGTTGAACGTGAAAATAAAGATGCCGTTTCCATTGCAAAAAACGCAATAGAATATGCAAAACAAAATAACAAGAATGTAATCATCATTGATACTGCAGGCCGACTAGCAGTGGATGAAGTGATGATGACGGAGGTTGCAAATATTAAAAATGCGATACAACCTCAAGAAATACTATTCGTCGTTGACTCAATGACAGGGCAGGATGCAGTGAATACTGCAAAAACATTTAACGACCGCCTAGACTTTACTGGAGTAGTGTTGACTAAGTTAGATGGGGATACCCGAGGGGGTGCTGCACTTTCAATTAAGTACACTGTAAATAAACCCATTAAGTTTATGAGCAGTGGGGAGAAGATGGATACCTTGGATGTTTTTTACCCCGAGAGAATGGCGCAAAGAATTTTAGGAATGGGTGACATTACTTCATTGGTTGAAAAAGCACAAGCACAATTTAATGAGGAAGAGGCTAAGAAATTAGAAAAGAAAATTCGTAAAAATCAATTCGATTTTGAAGATTTTTTGACACAAATTCAGCAGATAAAAAAAATGGGCAATATAAAGGATCTAATGGGTATGATTCCTGGTATGGGGAAGAGCCTTAAAGATGTAGAAATTAAAGATGATGCCTTTAAAGGGGTGGAAGCAATAATACAATCTATGACCATCGTAGAAAGAAGAAATCCAGATTTATTGTCGCCTAGTCGGAAACAAAGAATTGCAAAAGGGGCAGGTAAGGATATAGCAGAGATTAATGCTTTTATTAAGCAATTCGATCAAATGAAGCAGATGATGAAACAGATGAATAATATGCCAATGGGAGGCGCTATGGGGGGTAAAATGCCAGGAATTAGAAGATAATCGATTGGTTAACAATCGAATCTGCATTTTTCTTGTGAATTTCAAACTTTATATTATCTTCGCACTGATTAACAATATTTTTTAACGCCTTTAAATTTCTATTTTATGGCAGTAAAGTTGAGACTACAACGTCACGGTAGTAAAAAAAGACCCTTCTATTTTATAGTTGTGGCTGATGGACGCGCTCCAAGAGATGGTAAATTCATCCAAAAAATCGGTACTTACAATCCTTTAACAGTTCCAGCGACTATCCAATTGGATCGTCAAAAAGCGTTAGAGTGGTTAACCAAAGGTGCACAACCAACTGATACAGTTCGCAGAATTTTATCTTTCAAAGGTGTGCTTTACTTGAAACACTTATTACGTGGAGTTAAATTAGGTTTGTTTGATGATGCAACTGCAATGGCTAAGTTCCAAACTTGGTATGCTGAGCATGAAACAGCAATCGCTTCTAAAACAGCCGATCACAAAAAAGCACAAGCTGCTAAGAAAGTGTACGTTCCTATTGTAAAGAAAGTTGCTGAACCAATTATTACAGAAGCAGAAATCGCTGCTGAAGAAGCTGCAGAAGTTGCTGAACAAGCAGCAGAGGCAGCAGAAGCACCAGTTGCTGAAGCTACGGCTGAAGCCGCTGAAGCGCCAGCTGAATAATATTAAACTAGCTTTAAGAATTGCCCCTGGTTTTGCTTTTGCAAAATCGGGGGTTTTTTTATGAGCCCAAATTCAAATGTGTTAAATTTGCTTATGAATGATTTTATCCATATCGGAAAATTAGTGGCGCCACATGGGATTAGTGGTCAAATAATATTGGAACATGCATTAGGCAAGCCAGTTCATTTTAAAGGGGTGGATGCTGTTTTTGTTGAAAAAAATGCAGCCAGTTTTATTCCCTATTTTTTAGAATCAGCAAGTGCTAAAACCGATAGCTTAACACATCTTCAAATTGAAGGAGTCCATTCAAGGGAAGCAGCTAATTTTTTAGTGGGTAAAAAAGTATGGTTGCCTCAGGCAGACTTTCAAAAATTAGTAGAAAAAAATGCGCCCCTGGCTTTACTGGGTTATATGGTCCAAGAAGCGGGAAAGGATATAGGCATTATACAAGAAGTAATAGAACAACCACATCAATTATTAGTGACAGTTTTGTACCAAGGCCAAGAGGCTTATATACCACTTCACGAAGCAAGTTTAAAGGGCGTGAATCATAACGCTAAAACTGTAGCCGTAGAGCTTCCAGATGGCTTATTAGAATTGTACACTGAAAGTGCAAGCGAATAATAAATTTCAATAGTATTTAAAATTGTTCTCAAATACTTGATTAAGTCTACTAATTTAGTAGGAAATATGTTTACCTTCGTGTCTTAATAATTAAAACGAAAGTATATGAGTTTACAACTAGGGGATATTGCTCCCGATTTTAAAGCAAAAACATCAATAGGGGATATTAGCTTACACGAATATTTAGGAGATAGTTGGGGCATATTGTTCTCGCACCCTGCCGATTATACACCTGTTTGCACGACCGAATTAGGACGTACTGCGGGATTGCAATCAGCATTTGCACAACGTGATGTAAAAGTATTAGCATTAAGCGTGGATGATGTAGAAAATCATTTAAGTTGGATTAAGGATATCAACGAAACGCAAAATGTAAAAGTTGAATTTCCAATTATCGCGGACGAGGACAAAACTATTGCACATGCTTACGGCATGATTCATCCTAAAGCTTCTGAAACATTTACGGTGCGTTCTTTATTTATAATTGGTCCAGACAAGAAAATAAAATTAACACTTACGTATCCTGCTTCTACTGGAAGAAATTTTGTAGAAGTACTAAGGGTGATTGATTCTTTACAACTTGCTGCTAAATATAGCGTTGCTACACCTGCCGATTGGAAAGAAGGAGAGGATGTAATTATTGGGCTTAATGTAAAAACAGAAGATGCTGCAGAAAAATTTCCAAAAGGCGTAAGGATCGTAAAACCATATTTACGTTATACTCCGCAGCCTAATAAATAAATTTAACTATTCCATTTATCTAACTGCTTTAAACAAGCAGCAATATCTTTAGGCAAAGGGGCTTCAAATTGAAGTCCCTTTCCTTTAAATTCAAAGGAAATTGTATGTGCATGTAAAGCTTGCCTTGCCATTAAAGGGCGTTCTTCTTCTTCGGACTTGCTTAATTTGAAATTCTTTTTTTTAATACCAGATAACATTAATTTTTCTCCGTCTCCGTAAACTTCATCTGCTACAAGAGGGTGCCCTATCTGCTTTGCGTGCACTCTAATTTGGTGCGTTCGTCCTGTATGAATTTGAAATGAAACCCAAGCATATTGCTTATAATATTTAATTACTTCATAAGTAGTAAGGGCTTCCTTGCCTTTTGCATGCGCTATCATTAGTCCCTTTTTTACTGGGTGCTCCATGATTGCTTGGTCTATTGTTCCAGTTTGAGGAGGGCGTCCAATGACAAGCCCAACATATTTTTTTACAATGGTACGTCCTTCAAATAGTTCACTTAAAGCTTTATGTGCTTCTGCGTTTTTTGCAAAAAGAATAAGCCCACTTGTGAATTGATCCAAACGATGCACTGTAAATATGTTGCCCAATTTTTCAATTAGCAAAGATTTTACAGAATCTGTTTTTCCAAAACGATCGGGTATGCTTAATAAACCAGCAGGTTTATTAATTACAATTAAATCATCGTCTTCAAATAGTATATCTAACATCCCTTAATTACTTTTTACTGTGCTGATTTTCTTGTAAAAGATTTGTTCAAGAATTTCAATAATCTAACTTCTTTTTCACTTAAGAAACGCCATTTACCACGATCAACATTTTTCTTTGTAAGGTTAGCAAACATCACTCTGTCCAAATGTCTTACATCGTAGCCTAAGTGTTCGAAAATTCTTCTTACAATCCTGTTTCTACCACTGTGAATTTCAATGCCCACAACATTCTTTGCAGTATTTGATAAATAGCTTACTGCATCTGCTGCAATAAAACCGTCCTCTAATTCCATACCTGCAGCGATCGCTTCAATGTCGGCTTTAGTTACTGGCTTGTCTAATGTTACTTCGTATATTTTTTTAATTTCATAGGAAGGGTGTGTTAGCTTTTGTGCAAGGTCGCCGTCGTTTGTTAATATTAAAACACCTGTTGTGTTTCTGTCTAAACGTCCAACAGGAAACATTCTTTGTGTTGTCGCATTTTTAATGATGTCTAATACTGTTTTTCTACCTTCCGGGTCAGAAGCAGTACAGATATAATCCTTTGGTTTATTAAGCAAAATATAAACAGGCGTTACTTGTAATTGTAATACTTTGCCTTTTAACCTTACAATATCTTTGTATTGAACTTTGTAACCAGGTTCTAATATGGTATCACCGTTCACAGTCACATGGCCTGCTTTTACTAACTCAGCAGCTTCCCTTCGGCCTGATATACCTGAATGCGCAATGAATTTATTCAAAGGCATTTGTTCGTGAGGTGTTTCTGTATTGGCGGTTACTTTTCCAATGCTAGCTGTTCTTTTGATATCGGCACGGTCCATCGATTCTGGAGTTCTTACTTTCTTTGCAGGGTAAGTTTTTGAAGCGGTGCTTGGTGCTTTTGCAGGATATTCCTTTGCCCTTAATGCCATTGGATAAGTTGGAGGAGCGCTCACAGTTTCTCGCTGCTTATATGGACCTCTTTTGTTATTGCCAACTGGTTCCACAACAATACCTCTTTCTTTATCTTTCTTTCTTTGGCGCGCAGCCTCGCCTGCAGCCCTAGATTCTATTTTTGCTTTTTTCTTCTCTTGTCTATATTCTTCTTTAACAGCGCTGCCTTTTTTTTGATTGGCGAACTTGTCAAAATTATCAGATCTTTTCTTATTCATTTCGATGCTTATATTATTAATTGCCTTTATTTGCCAGCTGTCCGCAAGCAGCGTCAATATCCTTTCCTCTACTTCTTCTTACTCTTACATTTACTCGGTTCTTTTGTAAAATTTCTACAAATCTTTCAAAACCTTCTTCGTCAGGTTTGTCAAATCCGAAATTATCGACCGAGTTATATTCAATAACATTAATTAAGTCAGCAGGGACTTGTCTATAAATTTTAGTTAGTTCTTCTGCATCTTGTTCAGTGTCATTAAAATCTCTAAATAGGATATACTCAAATGAAATTTCAGTACCCGTTTTTTTATAGAAATAGTTTAATGCTTCAATTAGCGACTTTATATTATTGCTTTCGTTAATTGGCATGATTTCGTTGCGCTTTCTGTCGTTAGCAGCATGCAAGGAAACAGCCAATTTAAACTTAACGTTATCGTCACCTAGTTGTCTGATTTGCTTTACTAAACCGGCTGTTGAAACAGTGATACGTTTTGCACTCATTCCTAAGCCTTCGGGCGAAGTGATTCTTTCAACTGCTTTTAGTAAGTTATGATAGTTCATCAATGGCTCACCCATTCCCATGAATACAATATTACTTAAGTGCTTATCGTAAGTTTCTTCGCTTTGTTGTAAAATATAAACTACCTGGTCATATATCTCATCAAAACTTAGGTTTCTTTTTCGCTCCATAGTGCCGGTTGCACAAAACTTACAACTTAAGCTACATCCAATCTGAGACGATACGCAGGCCGTTTTGCGCAATGTTGTAGGAATTAATACTCCTTCAATCATATGGTCATCAAATGTTTTAAAACGTGTTTTTAACGTTCCGTCCTCGCTTAATTGTGTCGTATTGATTGTTAAGGCGGGGAAAGTAAAAGTTTCTTCCAGTTGCTTGCGTAATTCTTTGCTCAGATTTGTCATTTCGTCAAAGCTATGGGCATGTTTTTGCCATAACCATTCAACAATCTGTTTTACACGGAAGGGTTTTTCTCCCAACCTGCCTATAAAGCGCTCAATTTCAGCGACTTCTACATGTCTAATATTAGGTCTAGTCTTCTCCATAATGCAAAGATACTTGATCGGGTTTGGATACATTTATTTCTTTTTGCGAACCAGTTAAATCTATCTATATTGAACCCGTTTAAAAATAAAAAATATGAAAAAACTACTTCTTTTGGCTTTAGTAACTGTGGGTGTAATTGCAAGTGTAAACGCTCAAACAAGCCCTTTAAAGGACTATTTAGGTAAATATACCTTTGCCGAAGGGAGTCCTGTTGCAGAAATCGACCTATCCGAGCAGGATAGCGTATTAGTTGGAAATTCGGCTATGGGCACTTTTCAACTTGAAAAAAAGGGGACTGACACCTTTTATTTGGCTGCCTACGACGCGAATGTAATTTTCAAAAGAACAGCCGATCGTACTATTGAATCAGTATCCATTTTTGTACAAGGCATGGAATTAATTGGAAAGAAAATGACCACTACTTTTGCAATAAAAGAAGAAGACATTTACACTACAATGTGGAATAATAGAACAAAATAGTTTTCCTAGAATTCGAAATCGGAAATAGAAGCAAAAGGCACAATAGTTTGTTTACCTGTTGCAAGTTGCTTAATGGTACATTCCTTTTTTGCTAATTCTTCTGTTCCAATAATTACCACATTAGGTATTCCTTTTTTCTCAGCATATTTAAATTGCTTGTCGAATTTACTTTTCTCAGGGTAAATTTCACAAGCAATTTTTTTGTTCCTTAACAACATCATTTGCTGGTAGGCTACTATTGCCTCATCGGGTCCTAAGTTAAAAAATAATACCTGTGTTGTTTGGTCAATGGATTCGGGAAATAAGTTTTTTTCTTCCAGTACATCATAAATTCTATCAACGCCAAAACTAATGCCCACGCCGGGAATATTAGGTACGCCAAATAAACTAGTTAAATCGTCATAACGCCCGCCGCCGCCAATGCTGCCCATTTGAGCGTCTATTGCTTTTACTTCAAATATCAATCCTGTATAATAATTCAAACCCCTCGCTAAAGTAAAATCAGCAACAAGGTGTTTTGCAGTTCCAATATTTTTGTGATACCCCAATACATAATTTAATTCTTCAATACCCTTTTGCCCATTCACATTGTCTCCTAGTAATAAAGAAAGTTGCTTAATTTTTTCTTCATTATTTCCGCTAATATTTAAATATTGTTGAACTATGGTTTGCTGTGCTTCAGTGAATCCTTTACTAGCTAATTCTTCCTTCACTTTTTCCCAGCCAATTTTATCTAACTTGTCAATTGCGATTGTTAAATCAATTAATTTTTCTTCACCCCCGCATATTTGTGCGAGCCCCAATAAAATTTTCCGATTGTTCATTTTAATCTCAACAGGCAATTTTAAATTTGCAAAGGCAGTTATATAAATAGCTAACAAGTCTACTTCGTTTAGTAAACTATCGCTACCCACCACATCGGCATCGCATTGGTAAAATTCGCGGTAACGGCCTTTTTGTGGTCGGTCTGCGCGCCAAACAGGTTGAATTTGATAACGCTTAAAAGGAAATGTCAGGGAACCATGATTCATTGCCACATACCTTGCAAATGGGATAGTTAAATCATAACGCAAAGCACGTTCGGTTATAATAGTGCTATTTTTTCCAGCTAGTACTTTTTCTATTCCTTCGTCAATTTGCGTCCTTTTTTGAGGATTATCTAAGCCGTTATTTAAAATTTTAAAAATTAATTTATCGCCTTCTTCTCCATACTTACCCATCAAAGTGTCTAAGTTTTCCATAGCAGGTGTTTCAAGCGGCTGAAAGCCATAGGCTTGGAATACATCCCTAATTGTCTGGAAAATATATTGACGTTTTTGAACCGTGGCTGCATTAAAATCTCTAGTGCCTTGTGGTAGAGAAGGTTTGCTCATTCTTTAAATTTAGAAGTCAAAGATAAATTTTTAAATTCATCCTATATAATTGTTTAATTTGCTCTTTCAAACCTTAAGTATGGAAGAATTTAAAAATGAAAGGCAGCGTTCCGAAAAATCATACCGCTTATTTAGGGCAATTTATGATTTTTCCATGGCTGCGCTTATTTTAGGCAGTGGAGTGTTAATGTTGGGGGCAAAATGGTTCAAAGTAGACCAAGTCCTTAACATTGATGGTGAGTTTAGGATGATTTTTGGTTTTATGTGCCTTGCATACGGAGGGTTTAGGTTATACCGAGGCTTTAAACAAAGTTATTAGTGTTGGTGATTTGTCCACTTTTAAAAAATTAATATGCAAAAGTTCATCTTATTTTTTTCTTTAATATTTGCTTTCGGCGCTTGTAAGCAAGGTGATGCCAAAAAAAGTCAGGACACCACTAGTGAAGGCACTATTCATATTTCTATAGAGGAAAGCTATAAACCCTTTATGCAAGAACAATTAAAGGTTTTCGCTGCTAGCTTCCCTAAAGCCAATATTATTGCCCATTATAAATCAGAAATTGACTGCTTCAAGGACTTGGCAGAAGACAGTACCCGCATGATTATTGTAACTAGGGGCTTAGATAAAAGGGAGCAGGCGTCTTATTTAAAGCAGCTTAAATTCAACCCTACATTTGGCATTTTAGCCTACAATGCGATTGCGATTTTAGTAAATAAACAATCAAAAGACACGCTTTTTAGCCTAAAAGATATCCAAAATCGCTTATTAGGTATTGATAATCAACAAGTTGTAATGGATGGCAGTAATTTAACGGGAATAGTGCGTTTTTTAAAGGACAGTTTAGTAAAAAATGCCCCTTTTGGAAAGAATGTGAAGTCTGCAAATGGCAGCAACGAAGTAATTGCCTATATAAAAAACCACCCTGAGGCTATTGGATTTGTAGGAATGAACTGGATTGGAGACACCTATAATGAACAGCAAGTGGAGGCAAGGAATTATGTAAAAACAGCTTTATTGGAATGCACTTTATGTGCAGAAAAGGGAATTTTTGCGCATCCAACACAAAGTACTATTGGAAAAGGGCAGTATTCCCTGTCTTTGCCAGTGTATTTCATATTAAAAGAAAATGCACCAGGACTAGGTTCCGGTTTACTCAATTTTATGAGTTTAGAGAGGGGTCAGTTGATTTTCAGGAGATCTTTTTTAGTTCCTGCCAAAATGAGCTTCGCCAAACGAAACGGAATGTTAAATTAATACTAACAAGTATTATCTCTTTTCGATAAGATTTAATCTGTTTCTTGCAAAAAAATTAATATTTTTAGACTTCCCAAATGTATTTCATGTGTTTTGGGAAGTATTGCGTCTTTTGAGTACAATTAATTCGTCATTGAATTATTTTACAAAGAAGGCATTAACTAATAAAAGATAAGTGATGAAAAAATTGGCCTTAATTTTTACAGGAATTTTATTGATTGTGAACGGGTTAGTGGCTCAGGTTGTTGAATCTCCACTAACACCCGGTGTGAAGTTGTTGAATTATGAAAAGAATAAATCAGCGCTAGTATTTTTCAAAGAAGCTGCAGAAAAAAATCCAACTGACGGAGAAACAATTTTTTGGTATGGCCAGTCTTTACTTGCTCAAAATTATAACGGTATACCAACACCTGAATTTGTAAAAAAAGCAAAGGAAGTATATCAAAACGCTTTACAAGCAAATCCTAACAATCCTTGGTTGCTTGTTGGAATGTCTCATATTCAAGCACTTGAAGGAGCAGACATGAATGCGATAAAGCAAAATTTAGAAGTAGCGATAACAACTACTTTAATAACTAAAGGCAAATACAAAGGAAAACCTAGTCAAGATATTATTAATGCTATTGGCCGTGTATTTGCTGAATTGCCAATTGCCCTTGACCATACTTATGCGATTGATAAATTAAAGGAAACCGTTTCTGCGTATGATGTGGTGAATCCTAATTTATATATTAACTTAGGAATTAATTATTTAAAACTTGGAGGAGAGCACGGAGGTGAAGCAGTTAGTGCATTTCAAGAAGCATTTACACGCGACCCTAAAAACGCCTATCCTCATTACAGAATTGGTAAAATTTACTTAACGCAAAATAATAAAGAATCCTTAGAGGAGAATTTTAAGAAAGCACTTGAAATTGATCCAGAATTTGCGCCAGTGTATTTTTCTTTGTTTATGTATTACTCTC
>JBEDKT010000236.1:0-5823 GCA_041172025.1 Bacteroidota bacterium | reverse complement strand
GACATTTACTATTCAAATGTTATTAAGGAATTATCAGTTGAATAAGGATGAAGCAAGTTTATGGCAGGCGTTAAATTCCCTTGACAAGATGATGCAAGGCGGTATTTTCGACCATTTAGGGGGTGGCTTTTCTAGGTATAGTACCGATACGCAATGGCAGGCCCCGCATTTTGAAAAAATGTTGTACGACAATGCGCTATTGTTAACGGTTATAGCAGAAGCGTATCAAATAACAAAACTTGAAAAATACAAACTCGTTATTGATAAAACCATACATTTTTTAGAAGCAGAATTGTCCAATGGAGAAGGTGCTTTTTTTGCTGCATTAGATGCAGATAGTGAAGGAGTAGAAGGGAAATTTTACACCTGGTCATTTGATGAAATAAAATCATTAATTGATCCTGAAATATTCGAATCCTTTTGCAATTATTACCAAGTGATACCAGAAGGTAATTGGGAGCACACTAATATTTTATGGACCCAGCAAAAAATAGAGGATGCTAATACAAAGCAATTTATTGAAGCAAGGGAAATTTTATTTAAAGAAAGAGCAACAAGAATTAGGCCATCCTTAGACCATAAAATAATATTAGCTTGGAATAATTTAATGGTTATTGCTTTGTGTAAATCCTTTGCAGCATTGGGTATGGAAGCTTACAGGCAGCAGGCAATAAATACTATGAATTGGATTGAAGAGCATTTGTACAATACAGTTGATGGCCATTTTTATCATACTAACACCAATGGAATAAAAAAATCATTTGCTTTTTTAGACGATTATGCAACATTAATTCAAGCATATATCCAATTGCAAGAAATTACGGGCGATGCACAATATTTACTCAAGGCAAAACAATGGACCGAATATGTTCAAGTAAATTTCAAAGACGAAGAGGGTGTATTTTTTTACTACACCGGAAGCTATCAGCAGGATGTTATAGTTAGAAAAAAAGAAAATTATGACGGGGCTCAGCCAAGTGGTAATTCTATGATGTGTTATGCATTGTTTTACCTAGGCACTGTTTTTGACAATTCGGAGTGGATTGAACAATCCGAAAGAATGCTTCGTTCTATGCGCAAACAATTACTTCAATATCCGTCGAGTTTTGGCTATTGGGGGCATTGTTTTTTGGTGCATGCAGTTGGCTTTATTGAATTGGTGGCCATTGGGAAAAATGTGCAAAAAGACATACCTGAGGTAGCCAAGCTATTCCTTCCCCATAAAATTTTACTTTTTTTACCAAATATTGTTCCGACTATTTCGATAATTTCAGACAAGCAAGGTGTTGATAATCAATACTTTGTGTGCAAGAACAGTACTTGTTCCGCCCCAACCACTAATCTGTCGAATTTTTTAGCATTAATCTAACAACTAATGTATTAATTTGCAAATCTTAAAAGGTTGTGATAATCAGTGTTTTCAAGTATAAAACACGTTAAAACATAGTTCAAGAGCTGGTTAAAATATAGATATGATTAAAAATTTTAAAAATAGACCATTCAGGTTTCCTTTGGCGATAGTCGCCTTGCTTTTAAGTACGTTAGTATTTTTAGCATTTGAGTCTAACAAAAAGGCTAAACCGAATAGGTTTAGACAAGATCCCAATACGGTTAGTATCCCAGGCGGTTCATTTTACATGGGAGCTAGTGACGAGCAAATTGACATGGCGATGATAAATCGTAAAAAAGTGGTATCAGTTTCGAGCTTTTGGATGGATAGAGCCGAAATCACAAATGACCAGTATAGAAAATTTGTTAAATATGTTTCGGATTCGTTAATGTATTTAGCCATTTATGGCGGTGGAATTAATCAAGGAGAAGATACGATTAAAGTCGATTGGAATAAAGCCACTAAAATAAATCAAAAAAGTAAAGCTGTTATTGAGAAGTTAAATGAGTTGTTATTAAGTCCTGATAATCGCATTAGAGGGAAAATAGATATCGATCCTACGAAATTAATCTATAAATATTCTTACGTTGATTTAAAGGCTGCAGCAAAAGCATCTAAAGGTTTAGAACAACCATTAAGTAATTTTATCATTACACAAACTCAACCAGTTTATCCTGATACCTTGGTTTGGATGCGTGATTTTTCTTATTCTTACAATGAACCCTTAACTCGCTTGTATTTTTCGCACCCTTCTTATGGAGAATATCCTGTAGTGGGTGTCACTTGGAAACAAGCTGTTGCATTCTGTAATTGGAGAACGAATAACAGTAATCATTTTCTTGGAACATCAGGAAAGTCAACGCAAAAAATTGATGGTATTTATCGCTTACCAACTGAAGCTGAATGGGAATATGCTGCAAGAGGTAATTCAAAAAATAATGCAATGTACCCTTGGGGAGGTCCTTACACTAAAACAAAAGAAGGACGTTTGTTAGCAAACTTTAAGCCAGGCCGTGGTGATTATTTTGGTGGTAATAGCAAGGATGATAATATTTACACAACTAAAGTAAAAACCTTTACAGAAAATGGGTTTAAGCTTTTTGATATGGCGGGCAATGTCGCGGAATGGACAAGTTCGGTTTATTATGAAGGTGGGTATAATTTCGTGGGTGATTTTAGCCCAGATGTACAATATGATGCAAAAGACAGCGACCCGCTTTTAATGAAGCGTAAAGCTATCCGTGGTGGTTCATGGAAGGACATTGCTTACAACTGTCAAGTAAGTACAAGAAGTTACGAATACCAAGACACTGCTAAGTCCTATATTGGATTTAGATGTGTGTTATCAATGGCTCCAAGAGTCACTCAATAATTTATATTTATTTTAATCTTATAAAATTTCCAGATGGCAAATCACATTTCGCAAAGAACTAATAAAATTGTAAACGTAATTTTTTCGTTGGGTGCTGCTGTTGTAATTATTGCAACGCTTGCAAAAATCCTTCACCTTTCATGGGCTGATTACGCGTTAATACTTGGCTTTATTACTGAAGCAGGTATATTCGTTATATATGCATTTTTGCCTCCTCCAGAAGTAGGTGGAGAAACAACGCATGCTGGACCTGCACATGGTGCAACTGACGAAGTGATATCACATATGGAAGCTGCTAAATTAGATGGTGCAGCTTTTGAAAAATTAAGCGCAAGTTTCAATCGCTTAAATGATACAGCAATGTATTTAGGCGATTTGGCTGATATGTCTAAAGCAAGTAAGGACTTCACACATAACACTGCTTCAGCAGCAGCTTCACTTGGTACTATTAAGGACGCTGTTAGTGGGGTGGCTACTAATTTAGGAAGCTTTTCTACCGCTACAGAAGGGGTTAAGGACTTGAATGCACAATTTCAAACAATGAGTAAATCATTGGAGTCGATGAACCAATATTATAGCAAGCTAAACGAAGCTTCGGCTGCAATGTCAAGTTCAGCTGCAGATGCAGTTAGGGCAAAAGAACAAATTGCATTATTGGCGGATAACTTAACACAGCTAAATAAAGTTTACGGTAACATGATTAACGCAATGCAAGGCCGTTAATTATTAATTCAAACAATTCATCTAATTTAAAATCTAGTATACATGTCATTACCAGCAGAGCCCAGGCAGAAAATGGTCAACATCATGTACATCGTGTTGACAGCGCTTTTGGCATTAAATGTATCTAGCGAAATATTGAACGCATTTAAAACTATTGACCAAAGCTTAGTAAATGCAAACGCGATTATTGAAAGAAAAAATCTTGAGATTTATAAGTCACTACAAAAAAAATTAACCGACCCAAAGACTGCGGAAAAAGCAGCTATATGGTCGCCAAAAGCCGACAAGGCGCATGCTTATGCTGATGCTATGTTTGCTTATGTAGAGTCATTGAAAAAAGAATTAAAACAAGAATCAGGATTAAAGATGAGTGATGGCAAGGAAGTTTTTAAGGAAGATGATTTAGATGCAACTTCTAGAGTTTTCTTAAATAGTAATGGGGGAGTGATTAAGGGAGACGAATTATTTAAAAAATTACAAGAATTTAAAGCAGCACTTGGTGGAATTGATCCTGCTATTGAAAAAGACATCCTTCCTAATTTGTCATTGGATTTAAGTATTCCAAAAACGAATAGTATTGTAGGTAAAGGAAATTGGGCGTATGCTTATTTTAACATGACCCCTTCTATAGCGGCAATTACCATTTTAACTAAGTTTCAAAACGATATTCGTAATAGTGAAGCGCAGGTGGTGGAGTATTGTCATAAAGAAATAGGGGAAGTAGAATTAGTATATGATCAATTCAATGCATTCGCAGCTTCTAATTCTCAATACCTAATGTCAGGAGAAGAATTAGTAATCACGGCGGGTGTAGGTGCTTTTAGTAGTGCAGCTAAACCAACTATCAGCATTGACGGGGTTGTAGTTCCTATTACTGCCGACGGTTCAGCAGTGTATAAAACTACTGCGGGAAGTACACCTGGTGAAAATACAAAGCGTGTTCGTATTTCTTTCTTAAAACCAAACGGCGAAACTGCTGTAGTTGAAAAGGAAGTGAAATTTACGGTAGGAACTCCTTCGGGGTTAGTTGTTTCAACCGATAAAACAAGGGTTTTTTATAAAGGATTACCAAACCCATTAAGTATTACTGGTGGTGGTGGTGCCGAAAAAGTAAATGTAACTGTGGAAGGAGCAGGTGCGTCCATTACTAAATCTGGTGCAGGACAATACGTAGTTAATTGTACTCAATTAGGTTCGGTTATTGTAAACGTGAATGACGGTAAGGTTTCACAAAAAATAAGTATTCCTGTAAAGCGTGTCCCAGACCCGATTGCTATTGTAGGAAAAAGCGCCGGTGGAAATATGGCTGCTAGTGTATTCAGAGTTCAACAAGGTGTTATTGCTGATTTAAGGGATTTCGTTTTTGAAGGCATACAATTTAAAGTAGTTTCCTTTATAGTAATAGCAACAGGAAAGGGTTTTGACGAACCTGAATTCGTTGAAGTGAATGGAGCAGCATTTAGTGGCGGAGCAAAAGATTTAGTAAGAAGATGTCAACCAGGAACTACTGTTACAATTGGCGAAATTAAAGTAACGGAGCCAGGTGGAGGAACTAGAAAATTAGACCAAACAATCACATTTATATTACAATAGAAATGAAAAAGTTTACAATATATAGTGCTTTCGTTTTTTGTGGTTTGCTTGTTTCAATGACAAGTACTGCACAATTTACGTATGGTGCAAAAAAGCCGACTACCACTGCAAAAACAGATACTGTAGTAAAACAACAAACGCAAACAGCGCCTGCTCCAGTAGTACCGGTTGTTGTTGCTAATCCAAATGCAAAACCTTCGAAGTCAATTGATACAGCAGTAATAGGTGGGTTTAATGCAAATACTAAAAAAAGCTTAAGAAGTAATTATGCATTTTTTACAGAAACTAACACACGCAAAAGTGTACAGGAAAGAGTGCCGCTTCCGTATGAAAGCTTAAGAGAAGAGGATGCCTTGTTTAGTGAGTTTGTATGGGAAGAAATTGACGGAAGAGAGAAATTAAACCGTCCGTTTGTTTATCAAGCTTATGATGATAATGGAGACCAACGCTTATTCGCAATTTTACTTCGTGCTATTGAGAAGGACGGCGTGACGCCTTTTTCAGCTGCAGGTGGTGATGACCGTTTTACGCAGCCAATTGGCATTGAAGAGGTTAATTCAATGTTACGTGGAAGCTTAGATACGCAGTTGGTGCAAAATATAGACAATCCCAATATTTTTGATACTACCATTATTTACAATACAAAGCTAGCCCCGGTTCCAGATTCAATTTATACTTACCGCCTAAAGGAGCAGTATATATTTGATAATAAAACAAGTAGAATGTATTGCAGAATCATAGGTAT
>JBEDKT010000235.1:0-2753 GCA_041172025.1 Bacteroidota bacterium | reverse complement strand
GAATTTATTAATACATACTTAGGGGTTCCCGTTAAATTTGTTTCTAACGGCCCTGGAAGAGACCAAATAATTCATTTATAATTTTTCAAAAAAGAAGGCATTTTTTTTTGGTAAATAACGAAAACAATTGAAATTTTACAGTGTAATTAGTTAACACCTTATGGCAGTAAAAATAGAAAAAGAAAAAAAGACCGCTGCTACTAAACCTGGTTTAGATAAAGCGGTAAAAGTGAGTAAAGCAAGTCCTAAGAAAAAATCTGAGGAAGAGGAAGATGACTTAGAAGACGATGCCGAAGACGTAGAGGACGATTGGGCAAAATCCGAAGAGGATGACAGTTGGGATCCTGATTTTGAGGAATTTGATATGCCAAAAAAATCAGCGAAAAAACCAGGCAAGTCTAAGAAAGCAGATGAAGAGGATGAGTTTTCTTTAGACGAGGATTTAAAAGGCTTGGATGACGATGATTTGTTTGACGAGAAAGATGAATTTGACGACGATTTTTAATTAAGTAACAGCACCGTAAAAATCACTGCTACTTAATTTCGTATAACCCTTTAATTGAGGCCTGTAAAATTTCTTTTTTATGGGCCTCAAATATTTCTAGCCTATCCTTGGGTATGGTTAAATTATATGGCTTCCCCTGAGACAAGGTTTTTTCCATTAATGGATTTAATTGAGCAAGCTGGTTTTCTGGAAATTTTATTGTTGCTGCAATAACCGCAAGTTTGTACCTCCCGCTAATGACAACTTGTTCGTATAAAGTATTATCTGACTTACTATTTTCAGGCCTTGCTTTTGTATTTAAACTACCCGAAGCCCATAAAGCATCTTCTTCAAAAACATAATGTGTGGCTATGAACTTCTTAACGTGATTCCTAGTCTCTAATGGCAACTCATATTGTATTTGCCAAAAATCATTATTCCCTTTTTTCTTAATTACCTGCCTCATTCTACCAGCACCCCCATTATAGGCAGCCACAACTAATAACCAGTCCCCAAATTCTGCATACAATTCCTTCAATATGGTACAAGCAGCTTGTGTACTTTTATAATAGTCTGTCCTTTCATCGGTTGGTAATAATTTTAACCCCAACCTCTTTGCTTCCTCGGGCATAATTTGCCATGGACCAGCTGCTCCAGCCCAAGAAACTAAATTAGATACCAAACTGCTTTCAATAACGCTCAAATATTTTAATTCTACCGGGATGCCATTGTTTGTTAAAATTTGGTCGTATAAATTAAAATAAGGTCTTGCCCATGTTTTCATTTTTAATAAAGCGGGGCCTTGTTTTTCCATATAGGATTCAATAAAACTAATCCCCTTTGCATTCAACTGAAATTGAAATGGCTTAAGATTATCTCCCGTACTAGTCACTTTAAATAAGCTTGAAAAACCAACCCTAAACTGTACAGTTGAATCGGCGGACTGTGCAATTGAATTATTTCCAGTTAATAGCAATAATACTACTGGCAATAATAAAATAATGAACGATGATTTAATAAAGTAGTACAAACGCATGGTTATTTATTTTCCATAAGCGTTTTAGAAAAACTAAGTAAGCCTAGTTCATTCCCTGTTGCACTCATAACTTGTAAGCCAAATGGCATTCCATTTGTATGTGTAAATAAGGGTATGGAGATTGCGGGAATACCCACAAGGTTCGCATACACCGTATAAATATCTGCCAAAAACATTTCGGTAGCCGACTGCTTGTGTTCCCCTAATTTAAAAGCAGTGCTAGGAACGGTTGGGGAAACTAAAATATCATAACTATTAAATAAACTAATTGTTAAGTCCACTAGCTTTTGACGTACTTGTTGCGCCTTTGTAAAATAAGCATCAAAATAACCAGCACTTAAAACAAATGTGCCCAGTAAAATGCGTCGCTGCACTTCGGTGCCAAAACCTTCGGTGCGTGATTTTTTATATAAATCAGTAAGGTCGTCAATAGGGCCTTTGGTTCGGTGACCAAATTTAATCCCATCAAACCTTGACAAGTTACTCGAAGCTTCAGCGGTAGTAAGCACATAATAAGTAGGCACTAAATAATTCAATAAACTAAAATCAATAGCTTCCACTATATATCCTTTTGCTTTCAGACTTTCTAAATAGGTTTCGGTTTGTGCTTTTATTTCAGGATCAAGTCCGGGATGGGATAATGTTTCTTTAAAGTAGGCAACTTTCTTAGGTGCCGGCAATGCTTCTATTTCAGTACTATAAAAAGGAACTTCTTTTTGGGAAACGGTACTATCAAAATTGTCAGCACCTGCTATTACCTCTAGTACCAATGCGGCGTCCTGAACAGTATGTGAGAATATTCCAACTTGGTCGAAGGAGGAAGCGTACGCAATTAAACCATACCTAGAAATTCGGCCGTAACTTGGTTTTAATCCCACTACGCCACAAAAATCTGCTGGCTGCCTAACGGAACCTCCGGTGTCGGAACCTAAACTAATCATACAAAGGTTGGCCTGCACTCCTACAGCTGAACCTCCCGAGGAACCACCTGGCACCCTAGTTGGGTCAATTGCATTTTTGACAGGACCAAAAGCAGAATTTTCATTACTGCTACCCATTGCAAATTCATCACAGTTTTGGCGACCAATAATAATAGCACCTGCTGCTAATAATTTTTCGATAGCTGTTGCCGAATAAACTGCAGTATAATTTTCTATAATTTTTGAAGCAGCACTTACTGTGTGCCCCTTGTAACAAAGTACATCCTTAATACCCACTACCACACCATGTAAT
>JBEDKT010000234.1:0-8008 GCA_041172025.1 Bacteroidota bacterium | reverse complement strand
AGTAGCTTATTGCCCCAAAATTTACAATCAATTTATTTTACCAACAGTGGTGCCGAAGCGGTGGAAGGTGCTATGAAATTAGCCAAGCGTGTTACTAAGCGTACAAAAATAGTGGCTTTTGATGGCGCTTATCATGGTAGTACGCAAGGTGCGTTAAGTGTGATGGGAGATGAATATTTTAGAAATGCATTTAGGCCCTTGTTGCCAGATATTTTGCACTTAAGGTATAATAATTTAGAAGATGTTGATTTAATTGATAACACAGTAGCTTGTGTAATTGTAGAATTTGTACAGGCAGAAACGGGTATTACGCCAGCTAATAAAGATTGGTTGCAAGCACTAAGAAAAAAATGTGATGCATTGTGTGCGTTATTAATTGTGGATGAAATTCAATCGGGTTTTGGACGCACTGGAAATTTATTTGCCTTTGAAGGCTATGGCGTAGTGCCAGACATTTTGTTAGTAGGTAAAGCATTGGGAGGGGGACTGCCATTAGGCGCATTTATTAGCGATACTAAAATGATGGGGACACTAACCGACAACCCTGTATTAGGCCATATCACTACTTTTGGGGGGAATCCTGTTTCATGCGCTGCTGGGATTGCGGCATTAAATGTATTAATGGAATCTACTTGGATTCAAGAAGTGCAAACTAAAGAAGCGTATTTAATTGAGCACTTAATACATCCTGCAATTTTAAATAGGAGCTATAAGGGCTTATGGATGTCCCTGCAATTTTCATCGGCAGCACTAACTAAAAAAATTGCGGCAGCTTGTGTGGCAAATGGTATCATTACCGATTGGTTCTTATTTGCAGAAGATAAAATACGTATTGCGCCTCCATTAAGTATTACCATTGAAGAATTAGCGGTAGCGGTACAAAAAATACAAGTAAGTATTGACGAATGTGTTTAGCTGAATTGATATTGCTTTACTAGTGCTATTTATTTTCTTTTCTACAAAACCTGCTGTATAGGTCCTCGTAAATTGGAATAATATTATGAATATCAAATCGCTTTGCTTGTTCAAGTGCATTGTGTTTAAATGCCTTCAATTTCGCTTCGTCTTTTAATAATTCAATAGCCTTATTGCTCATGGTTTCCACATCACCAACATTTGCAGTAAACCCCGTTTTTCCATCAATATTAATTTCACATAAGCCACCTGCATTAGAGCTAATTACCACAGTGCTTGCTGCCATTGCTTCCAAGGCAACTAAACCAAAACTCTCGTATTCCGAAGGCAGTAAGAATAAATCACTCACTGCTAAAATATCTTCCATTTGTTCTTGCTTCCCCAGGAATCTTACATCTGCTTCTATTCCAAATTGTCTTGCCAAATCTTCTGCAATGGGACGTTCAGGCCCGTCACCTACCATTAATAATTTCGCCGGGGTAGCTGCATGAATTCTTTTGAAAATTTCCATCACGTCTTCAATGCGCTTTATTTTTCTGAAGTTAGATGCGTGTATAATAATTTTTTCGTCATGCGGGGCAATGACTTTCTTAAATGCGGCTAAAGGCTTTTTATTAAACCTTTTCAAGTCTACAAAATTATGAATGACTTGAATTTCTTTTTTAATATCAAAATGCTTTAATGTTTCTTGTTTTAAATTTTCAGAAACAGCAGTTATAGCATCACTTTCATTTATGGAAAAGGTAACTACAGGTTCGTAAGTTTTATCTCTTCCAACTAAAGTAATATCTGTTCCGTGTAGGGTAGTAATTACAGGAACGGATCGGCCAATTTTTCCCTTAACAATTTGTTTTGCTGTATAAGCAGCGGAGGCATGTGGGATTGCGTAATGTGCGTGAATTAAATCTAAATCGTGGTTTAATATAACGTCCACCATCGTACTTGCCAATGCTAATTCATAAGGAGGAAAGTCAAACAAGGGGTAGGTTGGCACCCTTACTTCGTGGTAAAAAATATTAGTATGAAAGCCGCTTAGTCGAACAGGCTGTTGATAGGTAATAAAATGTATTTCGTGTCCTTTTTCTGCCAATGCTTTGCCAAGTTCAGTGGCTAAAACGCCACTGCCACCAAATGTAGGGTAACAAACAATTCCAATCTTCATTTTTCGACGTATTGAACATGCAAATAACAACTAAATATTCAATAAAGTTTAATTATATTTAAGAATTAATTGAATGTTAAACTACACACTATGCGTAAGCTCCTCCTTCTTGTTTTATGTTTACCTTTTCTGGTTCAAGCACAAACAAACCAAGACAGTATCACCATTAAAAAAATGGCTGATGAAATAATGACAAACGGCACAGCCTATGATTTGTTAAGACAATTGACAAAAAATATAGGAGGTCGTTTAGCGGGTTCTCCACAACAACAAAATGCTGCTGTTTGGGGTAAGCGAAATATGGAAGCATTCAATGCGGACAAAGTATATATGCAGCCTTGTAAGACACCAAGTTGGCAAAGAGGGGGGAAAGATTTTGCTGCTATTGTTGGCGTGAATGGGAAGGCGCAATATGCTACTTTGGAAGTGCTTGCGTTGGGTAATTCCTTATCAAGTAATGGCTTGGTAGAAGCGGAGGTGTTGGCCGTTGCTAATTTTGACGAATTAGAAAAACGCAAGGACGAAGTAAAGGGGAAAATTGTTTATTATAATAGTGAGTTTGACCCTACTTATATTCAAACTTTTAAAGCCTATGGTGCTGCTGGTATTTATAGAAGATCAGGCGCAAGTAGGGCTGCAAAATATGGAGCAGTGGGTGTGATGATTCATTCCTTAAGTACAGCCCCAGACAATGCACCACATACAGGTGGCATGAAGTATGATTCTGGGTATGCAAAAATTCCGGCAGTTGCGTTGGGGCCTAATGATGCGAAAGCTTTGTATGCATTAGCAAAAAAAGGAACGGTGCGCGCTCAAATTCAAACTTATGGTTTCTTTTTGCCGGATGCTGACGAGAACAATGTGGTTGCTGAATTAAAAGGAACTGAATTTCCTGACGAAATTATTACTGTTGGCGGACACCTAGACAGTTGGGATGTGAATGAAGGTGCACATGATGATGGAGCTGGTATTGTGCAAACAATGGAGATTTTAAGAACCATGAAGGCATTAAATTATAAGCCTAAAAGAACCATTCGCTTTGTATTGTTTGCCGATGAAGAAAATGGCGGCAGGGGTGGTGCTAAATATGCAGAGTTAGCGAAGTTGAATAAGGAAAAACACATTCTTGCTTTAGAAAGTGATGCAGGTGGTTTTACACCAAGGTCAATTGGCATTACTTGTTCTGCAGAACAATTTAAAACTTTCTCAAATTGGAACGCTTTATTAAAACCATATGGTACAGAAATTACTGCCGGTGGTGGTGGTGTTGATATTGGTCCTTTGAAGAATGTGAATGCATCCATTGTACTTGTAGGTCTGGTTCCAGATAGCCAACGTTATTTTGATTTACACCATGCTAAAACAGATGTATTTGAAAATGTAAATAAGCGTGAACTATTATTAGGTGCAGTGAATATGGCAGCGTTTATATACTTAGTGGATCAAAACGGAGTGAACTAATATTTTCGAAAGAAGAGAAAAATAAAAAAGCCCTTAATTTTTTTTAAGGGCTTTTTTTATTGCTATCGTATTTTATCTACTTAAGTTCATTGAACGTTCCTTGTATAAGGTTCTGAAGTAAGGGTCGCGTAAGTCTTTAATGAATCTTATTGCTTCTCCTGTACTCTTCATTTCTGGGCCTAATTCTTTATTTACACCTGGGAATTTATCAAAACTAAATACAGGTTCTTTAATTGCGTAACCGTCTAGTTTCTTCTCCATTACAAAGTCGGTTAGCTTAGCAGCGCCCAACATTATTTTTGTAGCAATATTCAAATAAGGTATTTGATATGCTTTCGCGATAAACGGCGTTGTTCTAGAAGCTCTTGGGTTTGCCTCAATCACAAATACTTTGCCTTCTTTAATTGCAAACTGAATATTGATTAATCCTTTTATGTTTAATGCCCTTGCTATTTTCTCACTATAGAATTCCATCTTTTCTACAATCAATGGCGTTAAATTAAAGGCAGGTAAAACGGCATTGCTATCTCCACTATGTATACCAGCTGGTTCAATATGTTCCATCACTCCCATAATATGGAATGTTTCTCCATCAAAAATTGCATCCACTTCTGCTTCTTGACAACGATCTAAGAAATGGTCAATTAATATTTTATTATCGGGGATATGTTTTAAGATACTTACAACCGCTGTTTCTACTTCTGCGTCATTAATTACAATACGCATTCTTTGACCACCAATTACATAACTAGGACGAACTAGTACGGGGTAACCTACTATATTGGCTACATCAATAGCTTCTTCAGCAGTATAGGCAGTTCCATATTCTGGATAAGGAATGTCCAATTCTTTTAATAAATCACTAAAGCGACCACGGTCTTCTGCTATATCTAAACTATCAAAAGAAGTACCTATAATTTTAATGCCTCTTTCTGTTAATCGCTTTGCTAATTTTAAAGCAGTTTGTCCACCTAGTTGTACAATTACACCTTCTGGTTGCTCTAATTCAATAATTTCCCAAAGATGTTCCCAAAATACTGGCTCGAAATATAATTTATCAGCCATGTCAAAATCGGTGGATACGGTTTCAGGATTACAGTTTACCATAATGGCTTCGTAACCGGCTTCTTTAACGGCTAGTAAACCGTGTACGCAACAATAATCAAATTCAATACCTTGTCCAATACGATTAGGACCACTGCCTAAAACAATGATTTTTTTCTTTGCTGATCGGATGGACTCGTTAGAGGGTAGTTTGTTGCTCATATTTTCAAAAATTGTGTAAAAATACGTCATCAATACTATTTTACCAAGCATAGTTCTTCCCATCTGGTGGTGTAACGTTTACTTCTTAGTTCGCTACGCATTTTCCAGTTTTTTTGAGTGCCACTGGTCCCGAATTTGAGTACGTCATTGCGAAATGCGGCGTTCATATTATCAATAACATTCATTAGTTTTTTCTTCTTTTGATCGGCTGGCGGTACGAACAGGTTCGTTTGCAAGGAGTTATCAGGAACGAAGTTGGTTAGGATCACCCCTGCTTTTTTATATATTTCACCTTCTTCAAATAAACCTTTTCCTATGGCGACTACCGCTTTAATAATATCAGGGGTTAGGTTGGTGGGGTTGTCCAGTAAAGTATAGCCACTTATATACCGGCCATGGCTAAAATGTGTTGCGTTCGTATTCATTGGAGCTTTTTTTACTACAAATACACTCACGCCGCAGGCGGCACTATGTTGCCTGCGTAATTTTTCAGCAGCACGTGTCGCGTAAGTGGCTAAGGCCTCTTCTATTTCTTGCCATTGCTTAACTTCTCTTCCAAACATACGCGTGGTGGCGATCATTTTTTTATCGGTTCGAGGTGTTTGCATACCATGACTTTGTAAGCCTTTTAATTCTCGAATTAGTCGCACACCTACAATACCACCTAAAAAACGTTTTCCCCAACTAAGGTCTTTAATACTAAGTGCGTAGGCTGTTTGTATACCATATGTTTTTAATTTTTCACTATAACTGTATCCAATGCCCCAAACATCTTCTATGGGGGTATGTTGCAAAGCTGCTTGAATTTTTCTGGTATCGTCTAGCACGACAATGCAATTTGTTTTTATTTTATTTTTTTTAGCTAAGCGGTTGGCTACTTTACTTAATACTTTTGTAGGGGCAACGCCAATAGAAACCGAAATGCCTGTCCAAGATTCTATTTTATTTTTTAATAGTAAACAATAAGCCTGCAGTTGTTCATTAGGGATATGATCTAAATTTAAAAAGGCTTCGTCTACCGAATACACTTCTACACAACCCGGTGGTAGCAACTGTCTCATTGTTTCCATTACGCGCCAACTAAGGTCTCCATACAAATGGTAATTAGAAGAAAACACAGATACTTTATTTAGCGCCATTACTTCCTTTGCTTGAAAAAAAGGGATAGCCATATTAATGCCAAGTGCTTTTGCTTCGTCCGAACGTGACACAATACAACCATCATTATTGCTCAGTACTACCACGGGCACCTTTTCCAAGTTTGGTTGAAATAGGCGTTCACAGGAACAGTAAAAACTATTGCAGTCGACGATTGCTTGCACGGAAGGGAAGTTGAAAAATTAAAATAGTATGCTTGTTAGTCACATTTTTTTTACGGTTATAGTCCGTGAATTACATAAGTCACAATGCCCCAAGTGCGGTATTCTTCTAGTTGCGCTACTTGAATGGTTCCGTATTTTTTATTTTCTGGTACTAGGCTAATACTGTGTGCTTGCATTTGTAAACGACGCACTAAAAATTCGCCATTCAAAACGGCAACTACTACTTTGCCCGAACTAGCGGGGATACTTCGGTCAACAATTAAAGTGTCTCCTATATGAATGCCGGCCCCCAGCATTGCATCGCTATTTACCCGAAAGAAAAATGTAGCAGGTTTGTTGCGTATAAGTTGCTCGTTTAAGTCAATACCTCTTTCCATAAAATCGTCCGAGGCAGCGCCAAAGCCAGTGGCGTTTGCTTGTACTATTTGACTAGATTGATATTTTTTACTTCCTGTATAGGCGGAATATTCCTCTTCTAACACATCCATATACTAAATTTATTAGCAATATTAACTAAATAATTTAGTATTTGCTGATTAATTTGTACCCATTTTGCGATGTATTTATGCTTTTTCTATAAGATTCATAATCAGGTGCTTATTCGCAGCATTTTGTATATTTAGGACTAATGAGAGGTATTATGAGCAAATTTTACATCGATCCCAATATTGCTAGGGCTAAAACTATTGATACTAGTTTTTATTTGGAACCACAATGGCTAGAAGTTGCCAAGGAAAAAATATTTGCCCTAAGTTGGCAATATGTGGGGCATACAGGGATGGTTCCTAAAGCAGGTGACGCATACCCGATTAAATTTTTAGAAAACTACCTTAATGAACCACTTGTTTTAACTAGAGACGCGAACGACGAAGTACATTGTTTGTCAAACGTATGTACGCACCGAGGAAACTTAATGGTATACGAACCTTGTTCTGCACAGAAACACTTGCGTTGTAAATATCATGGAAGAGCTTTTCACCTAGACGGAAAATTTATTTCTATGCCCGAGTTTAAGGACGTAGAAAATTTCATTCCCGAAAATAATCACTTACATAATTTACCATTATATAAATGGGGCCCCTTATTATTTTCACAATTGCAAAATGGCATTAGTCCTGCTAGCTTTTTTCAGGAAATGGAAAAAAGAGTAGGCTGGTTACCTATTGATAAATTGGTATACGATGCAAGTAGGTCGAATGACTATTATGTTAAAGCGAACTGGGCATTGTATTGTGAGAATTATTTAGAAGGATTTCATATTCCTTTTGTGCATCCGGGGTTAAATGCGTTTTTAGATTTTAAAGACTATGCTACTGAAATATTCACGTATGCTAATTTGCAATTAGGTATTGCAAAGGAGGATGACCATTGTTTTACTATTCCCAAAGATCATCAGGACGCGGATAAAAAAATTGCAGCTTATTATTTTTGGGTGTTCCCAAATATGATGTTTAATTTTTATCCTTGGGGATTGTCTTTAAATGTGATTACACCTGTTGATGCAAATAATACTAAAGTTAGTTTCTTAAGTTTTGTATTTGATGAAACAAAATTAGGACAGGGTGCTGGAAGTGGATTAGATACAGTAGAACAAGAAGACGAAGAAGTAGTGCAGTATGTGCAAGAAGGGATACGTTCACGTTTTTATCACTATGGTAGGTATGCAACACAGCGGGAGCAGGGCACGCACCACTTTCATAGTTTACTTGCCAATTTTTTGAATAAAGAATAGCTAGTATAGTTTATTGTACCCAGCTAATACTAATGTTCCAGTCATTACCCGCTTGGATATGGTACTTGTTTGCAAAACTACCTTGATTAAGTGCAACTGCTACATTCATTAAACTATTTAGGTAGGCTAGGGGTGCTCCTATGCCAACTG
>JBEDKT010000233.1:0-3472 GCA_041172025.1 Bacteroidota bacterium | reverse complement strand
GTTTATAGGCACTGTTGCACCTGTTGGTTGGTTGCTTTGTGATGGATCTACAATTAGCAGCCCTTATGGCGACAATTTAAAAACTTTATTAGGAAGTGGCGTTACTACGACACCCGACCTTAGGGGATTGTTTTTGCGTGGAACAGGAGCTGCAACAGGTTACACTGGGAAAACTGGGCCTTCTTTAAAAGTAGTACAGACAGATGAAAATTTAGCGCATAATCATGGAGTGAGTGCAATTACAACGAGTTCCAATGGGGCTCATGACCATAATGCAGGCTCGAATGGGTATTTGTTTGTACTACGTAAAGATGGTACAGGAACAGCTCAAGGCTTTGACGATAACAATGGGGGAGGTACGGAGCCGACTATTAAAACTGCAGCTGCAATAACTTCAGGTGGAAACCACAGCCATACACTAACAGGTGCTACAGATGGCAATGGTTCAACAGAATCACGCCCCATCAACTATGGTGTAAACTATATTATCAAATTATAATTCGAATCGGTTTCCACTTTTGCTTTTTTACCCTTACAATGTTCCTTTACAATGAAAAATATTCTTGTACTAAGCCTCCTGGTTTTAGGAAGCTACAGCCCCCTACTTGCCCAAGAAAAATCGGGTGTCAAATCCGTAATTGGCGCCGCATCGTCTAGAAAGGATGATTTAATTGGAGCTACCGGTAGACAAATAGTGAATAGCGTAAGCACCACAATTACTGTCTCAAGCGTTAGTATAAATGCAGGTATGCCATATATGGGTTTAACAAAAGGCGCTACAGAAGGTGCAGCATCTACTCAAAACTACAATAAGGATTTGGGGTTCCCTTGGGGCATCCGCTACTTATACAATACATTTTCTGAGGATGCTTTTACGGTATCCAAAGGGTATTTTAGTGATAAAATTGAAATAAACTGGGATATAAAAAAGAATTTAGAAAAAATTGTCAGCATTAGTATTTACCGTACCGAGGATATTACAAGTGCAACCCCAACATGGGGGAAGCCCTTAAAGACATTGGCAAAAGACGTTGGTACTTTTGTTGACAATGATGTAGAAGGCGGGAAATTGTATCGCTATAAAATTTTTGCAAAAGGCGTTGAAGTAGAAAACTTAGAAATTTTGTATTCCAATTTTATAACAGGTATTGGCTTTAGAAATCCGACAGGAGTGATTACAGGTAATATTGCCTACACGGGAGGAAATCCGGTTAAGGATGTATTAATTGTTGCTAACCCAACAGGAAGCACTTTACGCTTTGGGAGTTCTTTAATAGTGCCTGCAAATTCATTCATTTATGTACCTGGATTAAAAAAGGGTTTAAGAGATTCAATCACATTACAAACTTGGATAAAACCATCGGGAAATTTTGCGAACGAAGAATTAACGCTTTATAATTTATTGGGGAGTGGTGCTGGAGAGTCCCTAATATTTAAAATTAAATTAGGTGTATTGTCAGGTAAAAATGTGTTAACAGCAAGTGTTGGAGGCCAAGTTATTACTTTAAGTGATTATATGCCAAGTGGTGAAATAGACAATAAGGGAGACGATATTTTAGTACCCATCACCAACATCAATAGTTCATTTACACATTTTAGTACAGTACTAAGACACAATCAAGTACCTGAAATTTATATTAATGGGCGTGCCATAACTGCAACATATGTTGCTAAAATGAACGCCATTTTAGACCAAAACCCTTTAACTGCACCAACAAATATTGCCTTTACAAATACGAATACAGCGGTTAGTGTTAATTACGTTACGGACAGAGCCACTTGGTTAAATTTAAAAATGGGTGGAGGCAAATTTGCCTATTTTGATGAATTCCGTATTTGGGAAACAGCCTTAAGTGCCTCCCAAATACAAAGGGATTATCGCCGATACTTAAAAGGAAATGAAGCTGCTTTAAATACGTATATCCAAGCCAATGAAAAAGTAGGAGACTTTGCTTACGATTTAGCGCACACAGGTTATGTTTTTCATGGCAATAATGCAAAATTAAGTAGTTCATCCGTACTTCCTTCATGGGCCAATAGTGAAGATGATTTGAATAATGTTCCGACAAGTAGTCAATTAGGCATTTTAGGGATTTCTGACGAATTTGGTAACTACGTAATTTCATCCGTGCCTTACAGCGGCAGCGGAGATGCTTATACTATTGTACCTTCTTTAGGCAAACATGAGTTTAATCCGAAACAGGAATTGTCCTTTTTAGGGATCGGTTCTACAGTAATTAATAATGTAGATTTTGTGGACCAGTCATCCTTTGTCTTTAAAGGTTTAGCAGTGTATGATAGCAGAGGTGTGTTTCCAAAAACATCCGACCCATCTATCAAAGGAGATATTAAGGACGACGAAGTATATAATGCTTATGTAAAGGGAAATTTAAAATATCAAAAAGGAGATATTGGGCAATAAAAAATGCTACAGGTAATATTGATAGCTTAGTTCGTTATGCTCCTATACCAATCCCGGGCGCTTATGTAAATATTGACAATGCACCCGCCATTGACGCCAATAATGTGCCAGTACAAACAGATATTAACGGACGTTTTAGTATTGAAGTACCTATTGGGAAACACGCAATTACTATTAGTAAAAGTGGACATACATTTTTATACGAAGGTCGTTATCCCGCTAAAACAAGTCAAGTTATTACCGGGGACACTATTTATACAAACACATACCAAGACTTTTTTGAAGACAGAGATGAACCAATTACATTTATTGACACTACAAAAGTATTTGTAGTAGGAAGAATTGTAGGAGGAAATAAGCAAGCAGACCAAATAATTGGTTTTGGTTTTGACGGCAAAAAAGTGGACACAACAATAGATGCTAATGGTATAACTAAGTACACTACTTATACCTCGCTCAATAATATTGGAAAAGCAAGAATCACACTTGGCTATATGCCTGCGGGAGCAACAAGTGTTACGCCAGAATACAGAACTAGTTTTGAAACACATATTCAAACAGGAGAATTTCGTGTGCCATTATTGCCTTTGGAGTATCTGTTGTATCAAAATGATTTACTATTTATAAGTGGTGTAAACCCAAATGGCGCACCCCTACTCACCGAAGGCAAGACACTTAATTTTAATGCAATTAAAGCATTACAATATCCAAAGTTTGTGCAGGGCAATAAAACCATTACTGGCAAACCTTACCAAGAGGTATTAAAGTTTACCTATGTTGCAACACCGCTGCATAATGTAATAAAACAAACAGCTGATTCTACAATAAAAATTGGAGCCACTACATATACTTATACGCCACTCTTACCATATAATGCAAATACAATTCCGGTGTATACACAATTTGCCGATTATAGTATTCAAATACAAGGCCAAGAAAAGTATTACAATTACGACAATAGTACAACTGCTCCAGTAATAAGTACTGTTCCTGTGGAAGGAGGTGCGATAGTTGCGACCAATAATTTAGCATTAGACAATAGTGAAAAAT
>JBEDKT010000232.1:0-6604 GCA_041172025.1 Bacteroidota bacterium | reverse complement strand
ATATTAACTTTCTCGTTTATTAAGTAGGTTAACACGTCGTTTGAACTATACCCTTCATTAATTTTCACTAGTGTTTTGCCACCTTGAATTTTAATTACACTGAAAATTTTATTATCAGTTAATAGTGCGCCTTGTTCAGTTTGAATAGTAAAAATATTTTCTTTATACTGCTGCTTAATATCCGAAACTGTGCCGTCTAGTATTTTCTTGCCTAAGTTTACTAATACAATATGGTCGCAAATTTCTTCCACTTGTTCCATGCGGTGCGTGCTAAATATAATAGTAGCGCCTCTTTTAGCTAAAGCATAAATTTCGTCCTTAATTAGGTTTGCGTTTAAGGGGTCTAAACCACTAAATGGTTCGTCTAGTATGATTAGCTTGGGCTCATGCAACACAGTAATTACGAATTGTAATTTCTGGCTCATTCCTTTACTTAAATCTTCTACTTTTTTATTCCACCAACTTTCCATCTCAAATTTTTGGAACCAATATTTTATTTTTTCTGTAGCTTCTTGTTTTGACAAGCCCTTTAATTGCGCTAAGTAAATGGCTTGTTCTCCAATTTTCATTTTTTTATATAAGCCACGTTCTTCTGGCATATAGCCAATTTTTTGAATGTCCTCGGAAGGGCTAAATGGTTTACCGTCTAAAACAATTTCACCAGCATCTGGATAAAATATGCCGGTAATCATTCTAAGCAAAGTTGTTTTACCTGCTCCATTAGGGCCTAACAGTCCAAAAATGCTTCCTTTTTGAATATCAAAACTAATATCGTCTACCGCTTTTTGGGTAGCATAATATTTCTTTAAATGCTTTAAACTTAATACTGGTTCCATATGCGCTTATTTATAAGTCAAATTTAAAGCCATTCAAGCAATACATTGGCCTTAATTTTTATGAAAGGGAAATTGTAAGGATGGTTGAAAATTAATTGGATTATAGGCTATCTTCGTAAAAATTTAGCACATGCCCTCAAAGAAATTAGGCTTTAGCCTCATATTAGTCACAATACTTATTGGTTTTAGTAGTTGGGGTTTTTTAGTGCATCGCACTTTGCATCAATTAGCTATTTATAGTTTACCTGCTCCTTTGCAGTCCTTCTTTCATGCTGACATGAAAAATTTAGTCGAAAATGCACCTCGCCCTGACGTTAGACGTAATAGCGACAAAACCGAAGCTACTAAACACTTTATTGATTTAGAAGCCTATGGCCCGAATGCTGCAAACGATATGCCATTAGATTGGGACGCTGCACAAAAAAAATATAGTAAAGATTCATTGTTAAAATATGGCTGGGGCCCTTACAATGTAATTATTCAGTTTGACAACTTGGTGGCTGCATTTAAATCAAAAAACAAGGATAGCATATTATTTTATGCTGCCGATATTGGACATTATATTGGGGACTTAAACGTACCACTGCATACTACGCTAAATTATGATGGTCAATTAACAGGACAAAAGGGTATGCATGGCTTATGGGAATCATTCATTCCTGAATTAAGAATTAATCAGTATCAATTATACAACCCGCACAAAGCAACCTATTTAAAGGATCCTGCTGCAGCTTTATGGAAAAATATCAGACATGCAAACACGTTGCTTCCAGAAATGTTAGCGAAAGAAACGGCTGTAAGTAATTCATTTACACCGGAGAAAAAATATAAAATGCAAATGTATTATGGTAGAAATACCAGAATGTATACAAAGGAATTTGCTGAAGCCTATGCGAATGAATTAGGGCCAACTGTGAATGCGCAATTAACTGCTTCTGCGAATTTGATTGCTGATTTTTGGTATACAGCTTGGGTGAAAGCAGGTAAACCAGTATTTACAACCAGGGCTTTTTCAAATGGTTTAGCGACTGAATTAAAGTCATTCAAACAGAATAAATTAATTCAGGATAGTTTGTTATTATCCAAGAAATCGAAGAGCGAAGAATAAAAAATATGCGCATTTCTATTAACGAACATTAAGCTTTTGTGCAATTGCAATGGCTAATTTTTCACCATCCATAGCAGCACTAACAATGCCGCCTGCATAGCCAGCACCTTCCCCGCAAGGGTATAAATTTGCAATTTGTGGGTGTTGAAAACTTTCGGCATCCCTTGGTATGCGCACCGGAGAGGAGGTCCTGCTTTCGGTAGCAACTACAATAGCATCGTTGGTATAATACCCTTTCATTTTTTTGCCAAAGGTTTTAAAACCTTCTTGTAAAGTTTGGTGTACAAAACCAGGCAATACGGTTTTTAAATCGGCCGAATGTAAGCCTGGTAAATAGCTCGCGTCGGGCAAGGTCGCAGACGTTTTATTAGTACAAAAATCAATTAACCTAGCAGCGGGTGCTACTTGTTTTCCGCCACCTGCTATAAAGGCTTGGTGTTCTACATGTTGTTGAAAAGCAAGCATAGCCAATGGGTGAAGGGAATCGCCTTTTACCACTTCTCCTAACAATAAGTTTTCATGCTGCTTATTTTGTTGCACCTGTTTTTTCAAGAAATTTAATGCAGTAGGCGTGTCAATTTGAACCACCATGCCACTATTTGCAAAGGGATTATTTCTTTTACTAGGGCTCCATCCGTTCACTACAATTTCACCAGGAGCAGTTGCTGCGGGCGCGATAATACCACCTGGGCACATACAAAAACTGAACACACCACGTTCTCCAACTTGTTCAACCAAACTATAGGAAGCAGGAGGTAAGTTAGGGTCGCGCATGATGCAATGGTATTGTATACTGTCAATTATTTTTTGTGGATGTTCAACGCGAACACCTAATGCAAATGGCTTTGCTTCTATTTGTATTTTTTTAGCATGTAGTAATGTAAAAATATCGCGTGCAGAATGGCCTGTTGCTAATAGCACCGCACTGGCAGGGAAGCGATCGCCGCATGCAGTTACTACTTCCTTAATTACCCCATTCTCAATTACAAAGTCGGTTAATTTTTTTTCGAATAATACCTTACCACCCGACTGTTCAATTTGTTCGCGCATGGCAGTAATAATATGCGGTAACTTATTAGTGCCAATATGTGGGTGTGCTTCGTATAAGATACTTTCGTCGGCTCCAAACTGATAAAAGATGCGTAATATTTTGTCAATGCTTCCTCTTTTATTACTTCTTGTGTATAATTTCCCATCACTGTAAGTGCCTGCGCCACCTTCACCAAAGCAATAGTTACTTTCAGGATTTACAATACCTTCTTTATTTAATATTGCTAAGTCCCTTCTCCTTGACCTTACATCTTTCCCTCTTTCTAGTATAATTGGTTTTAATCCTTGTTGAATGCATTCTAATGCTGCAAAAAGCCCCGCAGGCCCAGCACCAATAATAAGTACTTCTTTGGCATTTGGAGAAAGGCTAGGGTAATGAATTGGTTCAATAAAACGTTTGCTTGGCGCTTCGTTAATAAATGCTTGAATAGTGAGGTTTAGCCAAACTTGCTGCCTACTTCTTGCATCTATTGACTGCTTTAAAATATGGTAGCCATTAATATGGGAAACTTCTTGTCCTGTGGACTGAGCAATGGCTTGAACGAGTAAAGGGGCGTTGGCAGCTTCCTCGGGTTTAAGCCTTATTTGTATTGTCTGTTGCATGGGTTAGGTTTTTATCCTAAAAAAATGCTTAAAAAAAGGTTGCCTAAATGAATAAGCAACCTATTTTAAATTTATATAATGTGTTAGTACAATTTTACTTGTAGTGTAAGCTAGAAAGGCAAGTCGTCACCTGACTCATTCAAAGGAGCGTCAAAGTAACTTGTAGACTCGGTAGGAGCAGTATCACCACCTAAAGCAACAGCTTCCATTCTCCAAGCATCAAGGTTGGTAATATAATTGTCTTTTCCGTCCTTGTTCCACTTAGAACCCTTAATATTAAAAAGCACTTTTACGGTATCGCCAAGGTTAAAACGGTCAGGCATGGCTGTTCTGTCCTGAACACATTGAAACTTAACGTAGTTAGTAATGATTTTGCCATTGATATCGTCTGTCTTTTCAATCACAAACTCCCTTGTTTTAAAGGTTTCTTTCCTTTGTACTGTATCGTACTTTGCGATTAGTTTACCTGTTAGTTCGTAGCTCATATTAATAATTAAGTGGGTAAATATAGTATTAAAAGGCGAAATACAATAGGCCAGTTTCCAAAGCAAATGAGTATTAGTTTTTATCCTGATAAAATAGTTTAAAAAAAAGTGGATAAACTCCCTTTTTTATGAAAATAAACCTATCTTGAATGCCGGATTTAACCTCGTGTTTTATGATATTTCTCCTGTTTTAGGGGTACGTAAAAAAAGTTTGAAACAAAAAATTTTTTTTTCAACATAAAGTATGAATATTCGCATTCTGAAACACTGAAAAGGGTTTTAGCACAAAGGTTAGAATCATCTTATTTCATTTTTTAAAGGGGCATTAAGTAACATGGCTAAGAGCGCAGATTTAGTTTGGAGTAATTGTTTAAAAATTATTAAGGATATTGTCGAATGGCAACACTTTAAAACCTGGTTTGAGCCTATTCAACCCGTGGAATTAAAGGAGCAGGTTCTGATGATTCAAGTCCCTAGTCAATTTTTTTACGAATACATTGAAGAACATTACGTTAATCTGTTAGCGAAGACGCTTAAGCGTGAATTAGGAAAAGAAGCAAGGCTAGAATACCGTATCATGGTTGACAGCGGTAATAACAAGAAAGGTTCAATGGACGTGCCAGCAAGTGGCATGAAAACATACAATACAAACGAGATGAACTTCCCGTTGGTTATTGACAATCCTGTTCGAAATCCATTTGTGATTCCAGGGTTGAAGAAAATGCAAATTGATCCTCAATTAAACCATAATTACACATTTGACTCTTATATCGAGGGTGATTGCAATAGGGTTGCTCGCCGTGCTGGTAAAACAGTAGCTGAAAAACCGGGTGCAAACTCATTTAACCCATTGGTTATTTATGGTGGGGTAGGTTTAGGTAAAACACATTTGGCACAAGCAATAGGAAATGACGTTAAACGTGCACATCCTAACAAAGTGGTTTTATATGTGAGCAGTGAAAAATTCATTAATCAATTCCAGGATCATAGTCGCAATAACGCTATCAATGACTTTATTCATTTTTATCAATTAATTGACGTGTTAATTATTGATGATGTTCAGTTCTTCAATAGAGCGGAAAAAAGTCAGGACGCATTCTTTGCTATTTTCAACCATTTACACCAAAGTGGAAAGCAGTTGGTTTTAACATCGGACAAAGCGCCTAAGGATTTGGAAGGTTTACAAGAAAGGTTATTAAGTCGTTTCCGTTGGGGATTGAGTGCTGACATTCAAGTGCCTGACTACGAAACAAGGATTGAAATATTAGAGAAGAAGATGAAGGCAGATGGTTTAGACATGCCTAAGGAAGTGGTGAAGTATGTGGCTTATAATATTAATACGAATGTAAGAGAATTAGAAGGTGCGCTAATATCATTGCTAGCACAGTCTTCTTTGAATAAGAAAGAAATTGATGTTGAATTAGCGAAGAAGGTTTTACGCAACTTTGTTAAAACAAGCAGTAAAGAAATTACCATTGACGCGATCCAGAAAATGGTTTGTGAGTTCTTCGAAGTACCTTATGATAAGCTTTTACAAAAAACACGTAAGCGTGAGATAGTTCAAGCAAGACAAATTACCATGTACTTGGCCAAGGCGTTCACGAAGAATTCATTAAAGACAATAGGAGAGCATTTTGGAGGTCGTGACCATACTACGGTTATCCATTCTTGCCAAACGGTGAAGGATTTAATGGACACCGATTCTATGTTTAGAGAGAATGTAATGGAGTTGACACAGAAGGTTCAGTTGGCTGCGATGTAGTTCAAAAGGCGCATTTTAACCTCCTGATCCTTAGATATATAACTAATTTGTCCGGAATGAACTTTATTTGAGTTTATTCCGGACTTTTTTTAGGAATTTAACTCGCGAGTGCTTATTTTTGCACCCCTCGAAAGAGGTTTCGGAGGAGAGGTGGATGAGTGGCTGAAATCAGTAGTTTGCTAAACTGCCGTACGGGTTAAACTGTACCAAGGGTTCGAATCCCTTCCTCTCCGCTCTTTAGTTCTTACTTTGGATTTTTTACCGGTTAAAAATATTTGCAATTTACTTTTAAGTAAAATGTAAAAGTTCGGGAAGTAGCGCAGGCCGGTAGCGCACTTGGTTTGGGACCAAGGGGTCGCAGGTTCGAATCCTGTCTTCCCGACAAACACGAAAAAAAAGCCTCAACAGTAATGTTGAGGCTTTTGTGTTTTTAGGAAGGAGCGAATCAAGCTTGCTTGAGTTCGAGATGGACTAAAATATAAAAAGGCCACGAAGTGGCTTAGGCTTTTTTTCGTGTTTGTACACCCCACTCCAGGATGCCGGAGCGCAGTGACGGCAATCCTATGAGATGATACTTTAATCCCCTGCGACTATTTCTTTTGTACCTAATTGTAATGCGCTATGTGTTGTTGCATCAGCTGCATTATAAAATTTAATTTGCCCAAGTTTTGCAGCAGATTGTGGGGTGCCATTAAAAATTAACTTGCCATAATTTCCTGTGCTCCCTGGTGATGCATAAGTGCCATCCCAATTATTTATT
>JBEDKT010000231.1:0-4573 GCA_041172025.1 Bacteroidota bacterium | reverse complement strand
CACGAACGTTGGTTAGTTGCAACTTATGTAATGAAACTAAAAAGCGAATTATAATTGTAGAACAAAATCATCTTTATAGATATGTACACATTTTCAAGTAAATTAAAAACATTCTCTTTTATTCTAATGCTTCTCGGAGCTCTTGGAATTGGTTATGGTTTTTTAACTGCCCCAAAAGATATTCAAGAAGTTGAATCTATTCTTTCTGCAGAAACGCATCATGAAGCAGGAAAAAATGCACACGAAGCTCATGCGGTTGCAGGAGAAAATTCGGAACAAGCTGCAGAAAAACATAAGGAGCATTTGGAACACGTTTTGCACCAATTGCAAAATAAACCTTGGGCTGCATTATATGTTGCATGTATTTTCTTCATGCTTATATCATTAGGAGTTTTAGCATTTTATGCGATTCAACAAGTGGCACAAGCGGGTTGGTCACCAGTATTGTTTCGAGTAATGCAAGGAATTACTGCTTATTTGCCTGTTGGTTCAATCATCTTTTTTGTATTTTTAATTTTATGTGGTTTCCATTTTAATCATTTATTTATTTGGTTAGATCCTGAAGTTGTAGCTGCTGATAAAATCATTGCAAACAAATCGGGTTATTTAAATTTTCCTTTTTGGATTATTAGAGCAGCAATTTTCTTATTAGGATGGAATGCTTATCGTTATTTTTCAAGAAAAAATTGTTTGGCTCAAGATGAATCCAACGACAATAGTTTCTACAAAAAGAATTTCAACATTTCAGCACTGTTTTTGGTTTTCTTTATTGTTACAGAATCAATAATGTCTTGGGATTGGATTATGTCAATTGACCCACACTGGTCTAGTACTTTATTTGGATGGTATGTTTTTGCTAGTTTCTTTGTAAGTGGAATTACGACTATTTGTTTAATTAGTTTATACCTAAAATCTAAAGGGTACCTTGAACATGTTAATACGAGCCACATTCATGATTTAGCTAAATTTATGTTTGGTTTCAGTGTATTCTGGACGTACTTATGGTTCTCTCAATTTATGTTAATATGGTATGCAAACATTCCAGAAGAAGTAACTTACTTTGTAACAAGAATTGAATTATACAATCTTCCATTTTTTGGAGCTGTTGTAATGAATTTCTTATTTCCAATATTAATTTTAATCAATACCGATTTCAAAAGAATTACATGGATTTTAGTTATGGCTGGAACAGTAATTTTATTAGGTCACTATGTTGATTTCTTTAATATGATTATGCCATCATCTGTAGGTGATCAGTGGTTTATCGGTATTGCAGAAATTGGTTCCGTATTTTTCTTCCTTGGATTGTTCATTTTTGTTGTGTTCACAGCATTAACTAAAGCTCCTTTGTTACCAAAGAGAAATCCATTTATAGAAGAGAGTAAACATTTTCATTATTAATATTTAAAGAAGTAAACAGATGACAAGTTTGTTGGTAATTATAGTTTTAGTTTTATTAGCCATTGCATTGTGGCAATTGACGAAGATATTCGATTTATCTCAAGTAGGTGAATACAAGAATAGCTCTCAGGTTGCAGATGACACTGATAATAATACACAAGGGTATTTAATGTTCGGTTTTTTAGCTTTTATCTATATATTTACAATATATGGATTGATTACTTGGGGTCCTCTAGTTTTACATACTCCGGCTTCTGCTCACGGTTCGTTAATCGATAGTTTAATGAATGTGACTTGGATTTTAATCTTTATTGTTCAAGCAATTACACAAGTTTTATTACATTATTTTGCTTTCAAATACAGAGGAAAAAAAGAAAATAAAGCATTGTACTTTGCAGATAATAATAAATTAGAAGCAATTTGGAGTGTAATTCCTGCTATTGTTCTTGCGGGTTTAATCCTTTATGGATTGTATGCTTGGACGAATATTATGTTCATAGATGACGATGAAGATACCGTTACAATTGAATTGTATGCGCAACAGTTTAACTGGACTGCTCGTTATGCTGGAAATGATAATGTTCTTGGAAAAGCAAATGTTAGGTACATTGAAGGTATCAATACAGTTGGTGTTGATGTTGAAGACCCTTATGCAAATGATGATGTTGTAATTAAAGAATTACATATTCCTAAAGGTAAGAAAATACATTTTAAAATGCGTTCTCAAGATGTTTTACATTCGGCTTACATGCCGTATTTTAGAGCACAAATGAATTGTGTGCCTGGAATGGTTACAGAATTCGCTTTTGAACCAACCTACACAACAGAAGAATACCGTGAGTTACCTTACATGATTGCTAAAGTTGCAAATATAAATGCAATTAGAGCTAAGAAAAGTATTAGTCTTGTTGCGAAAGGAGAATCTGCCTTAGATCCTTATGAATTTGATTTTTTATTACTTTGTAATAAAATATGTGGTGCCTCACATTACAACATGCAAATGAAAATTGTTGTTGATACCCCTGAAGATTATGCAAAATGGTTGAAGGATAAAGCAACTATAGTTAAAGAAGTTAAAGCAGAGAAAGCTGCAAAACTTGCTCCAGTTCAAGGAGAGAAAGCTAAGGATTCAATTACTATGCCTCCGCCAGCAGAGGTTAAAGTAGCTATGAAATAATATTTTAAATTTAAAGTAAACGAATATGTCAGCAGAAGGTCACGGACACGATTTAGAACACGATCACGAACACGAACACCACCACAAAGATACTTTTATAACAAAGTACATCTTTAGTATTGATCATAAAATGATTGCCAAGCAATACCTTATTACGGGTGTATTCATGGGAATTATTGGTGTGGGTTTATCCATGCTTTTCAGAATGCAATTGGCTTGGCCTGAAGAATCTTTTAAAATATTCAACGTTTTATTAGGCGATAAATTTGCGCCCGATGGTGTTATGGCAAATGATATTTATTTGGCCTTAGTAACTATTCATGGAACGATAATGGTTTTCTTTGTGTTAACCGCCGCCTTAAGTGGAACGTTTAGTAATTTATTAATTCCACTTCAAATTGGAGCACGAGATATGGCCTCAGGAACATTAAATATGATATCCTATTGGTTGTTCTTTCTTTCTAGTGTAATTATGATTTCTTCACTTTTTGTTGAAGCAGGTCCTGCATCAGCAGGTTGGACAATTTATCCTCCTTTAAGTGCGCTTCCACAAGCGATTCCTGGGTCTGGAATGGGGATGACTTTATGGTTGGTTTCTATGGCGATTTTCATTGCATCCTCATTATTAGGATCTTTAAATTATGTTGTTACGGTAATTAACCTTAGAACAAAAGGAATGTCAATGACAAGATTGCCACTTACAATTTGGGCTTTCTTTGTTACAGCAATCATCGGAATTATATCATTTCCTGTACTTTTGTCTGCAGCATTATTATTAATAATGGATAGAAGTTTTGGAACTTCTTTCTTCCTGTCCGATATTTATATCGCTGGTGAAGTGCTACACAATCAAGGTGGATCTCCAGTTTTATTTGAACATTTATTCTGGTTCTTAGGACACCCTGAAGTTTACATCGTATTGTTACCAGCATTAGGAATTACTTCCGAAGTTATCGCAACCAATTCTCGTAAACCAATTTTTGGTTACAGAGCCATGATTATGTCAATTCTTGCAATTGCATTTTTATCAACAATAGTTTGGGGTCACCACATGTTTATCTCAGGAATGAATCCATTCCTAGGATCTGTGTTTACCTTTACAACCTTGTTAATTGCAATTCCATCTGCCGTAAAAGCATTTAATTATATTACAACACTTTGGAAAGGGAACTTGCAATTAAATCCTGCAATGTTGTTCTCAATTGGATTGGTTTCAACATTTATTACAGGGGGTTTAACAGGAATTATCCTTGGAGATAGTACGTTAGACATCAACGTTCACGATACTTATTTTGTTGTAGCTCACTTTCACTTGGTAATGGGTATTTCTGCCCTTTACGGAATGTTTGCTGGAATCTACCACTGGTTTCCAAGAATGTTCGGTAGAATGTTGAACAAAAACCTTGGATACGTTCACTTTTGGGTAACGGCAATTTGTGCTTATGGTGTATTTTTCCCAATGCACTTTATAGGGATGGCTGGTTTACCAAGACGTTATTATACTAATACGAACTTTCCGTTATTTGATGATTTACAAAACGTAAATGTGTTAATTACAACATTCGCCTTAATTGGTGGTGTTTTCCAATTGGTGTTTTTATACAATTTCTTCAGTAGTATTTTCTATGGTAAGAAATCAGTTCAAAACCCATGGAAATCAAATACATTGGAATGGACTGCACCCGTTGAACACATTCATGGAAACTGGCCAGGAGAAATTCCTGAAGTTCATAGATGGCCTTACGATTACAGTAAACCAGGTCATGATGAAGATTTTGTTCCTCAAAATGTACCAATGAAAGAAGGTGAAGAAGTTTTACATCACTAATATTTCAAACTAATTTATATAAAATGCCTTTCTCTTTTGAAAGGCATTTTTATTTGCTCATAACTTTCCTATATTTGTAATATGAACGAAAACTTAGACCCTACCAATCAGAATTTTAATCCTGAAGAACTTGATCTCGAAAAAAGATTAAGACCGCTTTCTTTTGA
>JBEDKT010000230.1:0-4858 GCA_041172025.1 Bacteroidota bacterium | reverse complement strand
TCTTATGACAATGTAAAGGATATTGACGTTTCTGAGAATAACAGAAATGGTGTAATTACAAGGTTGTATACTTCTATTCCTAATATAGGAATTAGAGATGCAGAAAATCCTGCAATGTATGCGAGAAGCCCTTTCATTAATGATTTAGAAAATCCGATTTCTACTGTATACCAACCGGAACACTTGAATAAAAATAGCAGGTTGTTTGGTAATATTTACGCAGAGGCGGAATTGATAAAGGGTTTGAAAATTAAAAGTTTATTTGGTGCAGAAAATGCTGACGGCAAATACACTTCATTCCAAGATGCTGTTCAAACAAGGTATGGTAAATCAAGTGCTGGTTTAGCTAGCGAAAACACCTACAAGTTTAAATATTGGATTTCAGAAAATACAGCTAATTACAATAAGGTAATTAATCAACATAATGTAAGTGCTTTGGCTGGTTATATTGTTTCGAGAGAAGAAACAGATAACTTATATAAGTCGTCACGTGACTTTACTGCTGCCGGCACAAGCCAAAATGTAGACGACGGTAAAATAAAATCAGTGCCTACTCCTTACTATGTTCAAAAATCTCACCAATCCTTTATTGGTCGTTTGAACTATGTATTTGATGATAAATATTATATCACAAGTAATTTTAGAGCAGATGGTTCTGGTCAGTTTTCTGCAAATAATAAATGGGGTTACTTCCCTTCTTTTTCAGGAGGCTGGAGATTATCCAAAGAAAGTTTCTTTAAAGACATAAAGGGCATTAGCGAATTCAAGTTACGTGCTGGTTGGGGTATTGTTGGAAACGACCGTGCGCAACCATATGCATGGTATGGTATTGTTGATACAATGCAGAAATATATTATCGGCGGAAATATGAACACTGCCTATATTCCAACAACTATTGAAAACACCGACCTGCGTTGGGAAAAAACAACACAGTTAGATATTGGTATTGACGTTGCATTCTTAAATAATCGTGTAATGTTTACAGCTGATTATTATGAGAAGAAAACCAATGACATGTTATTAAGTGTGCCAATGCCTACAAGTACTGGTTTCTCTAGTGCATTGCAAAATGCGGGTAGTATGGAAAATAAAGGATTTGAATTCCAGATTAGTACCAAAAACATTGTGAGTTCTAATTTTGTTTGGAATTCAGATTTCAATATTTCATTTAACAAAAACAAAGTAATTGATATTGTTGGAAGTACCTTAAAGACGGGTACCATTAACCCAGCGGGTAGCGATTTTAATACTGCAATTGTACAAGAAGGAAAACCTTTGGGTTCGTTCTATGGAAAAATTTCAAAAGGCGTTGACCCTGCAACGGGTATGATTGACTTTTTGAAAAATGCAAGTGGCGCCGATAGCGTAGGTATAATTGGTGACGCTAATCCGCAATTCATATATGGATTTAGCAACTCTTTCCGTTATAAAAACTGGTCTTTAGACTTGTTCATTCAAGGGGTACAAGGCAATCAAATATTTAATGGCACACGCGTATTGTCAGAGTCTATGTCTTTAATAATGAACCAATCTGCTACAGTATTAAATAGGTGGAAAAAAGTAGGTGATATAACAAGTATGCCTAAGTCTACATTTAATGATGTACAGAACGCCACTCCTTCTTCTCGTTTTATTGAGGACGGTTCTTACTTAAGGTTAAAGTCTTTGACATTAAGTTATAACGTAAAATCGGCTACTTTAAACAAGTTGAAAGTGAGTCGTTGTTTGATTTATTTAACAGCAGAAAACCTGTTTACATTCACTAAGTACAGTGGCTTCGACCCAGAAGTAAGTGCATTTAGTAATAAGAGCCAGTCTGCGAGAAATCAGAACACAGCTCCTGGTGTGGATTTTGGAACATATCCTCAAGCTAGAGAGTTTGTATTTGGTTTAAATATTTCATTTTAATTCTTAAATCGACAAAACATGAAAAAAAATATTCTATATAAAAGCCTACTGGTATTATCTATATCAATGGTTTCCTTATCGTGCGAGAAATTCTTGGACGATAAACCTAAAACATCCTTAACAACGGGTAACTCTTATTCAACTGCTAATGATATTGAAAGTGTTTTAACGGGTTGTTATAACATATTTTACAGCACCGATTATTATCAGTGGGAATATGTAATGATGAGTGAAGTGAGGTCCGACAATGCCTACCCTGGTGGAAACAATGAAGAAACTTTCTTCGACTATGACCGTTTTAATTTACCAGCGAGCAATTCACATAACTATGTAAACTGGGGTAATTTGTACAAGGGTATTGCCAGGGCAAATATTCTATTGAATAAAATTGCAGAAATAACCGACCCAGCATTAACAGCAGATAGAAGAAAACAAATAATTGGAGAAGCAAGTTTTTTACGTGCATACCATTATTTTCAATTAGTTAAATTGTATGGTGGCGTTCCGTTGGAACTAGCATCAAACACTGCTAATCCAACTTCTACACGAAAAGCAAGAGCGACTGAAAAAGAAGTGTATGATCAAATCAATGCCGATTTATTAGTAGCAGTTGCCAACCTTCCAGATGCTTATACAACAGCTTCGGTTAGCAAAGTACGTGCAACTAAAGGTGCTGCTAATGCATTACTAGCAAAAGCTTGGGCACAAAGAACGGACAGGGATTATGCAGAAGTTTTAAAATATAGCAATGCTGTCATTACTGGCGCTGGTGGTTATTCTTTATTAGCTAGCTACGATCATCTTTTCGACGGTGCTCATGATTATAATGCGGAATCTATTTTAGAAGTTCCTTATGAGGAAGGAAACTGGTCAGCTTCTAGCTGGGGTATTCAGTTGTATTTGGCACCAGAAGATGGGTGGCAAAAATATTGCGTACCTTCTAAGGATTTAGTAGCAGCATTTGATGCGCAAGGAGACCTTGTTCGTAAAAATGCAAATATTCTTTTCATGAAGAAGGATGCTAATGGAGATCCAATTGCATGGCCTGACGAAAACTGGAATCCTTGTCAAGATCCTACAATTGGCATTCCGTTTAACTACAAAGCAAAACATGCAGGTGGATGGGCAAGTGGTGACAACTATTATTTTTTACGTTTAGGAGACATTGTTTTATTAAAGGCAGAAGCACAAAATGAAACTGGTGCAACTTCAGCTGCAATAACAACTTTGAACACTATTCGTGCAAGAGCAGGTTTGGCAGCATTGTCAACTTCAATGAGCAAGGCAGAAGCTAAAACTGCTATTTTAAAAGAAAGAAGGTTAGAATTAGCTTTTGAAGCACAACGTTGGGATGACTTAGTGAGAGCAGGTGTTGCTACAACAACAATGCTTGCGTTGAACGAAGTTACTTATACTTGTGCTGGTGGAAATGCAGGCCCGGCGGTTAAAATGGATTACAGTAAGTGTAATCAAAATCGTTGGATTTATCCAATCCCTCAATTGGAAATAGACGCGAATCCAAACTTGAAACAAAACCCTGGTTATTAGTTTTGAAATAATAATAGTTTATAGTTAAAGTTAAAGAGCCCCGATTTTTAAATCGGGGCTCTTTTTATATATAGGGGGAAAGGATAAAAAAGCTTCGGTTACTTCTTCTCCAACGCCAATACCACACCGTTAATACAATAACGTAATCCGGTTGGAGGAGGGCCGTCTTCAAAAACATGGCCTAAATGTGCTTTGCATTTTCCGCATTGCACTTCGGTCCTGTTCATGCCATGGGTGTTATCGGGTGTATAAATAAGTGCACTTTTTGTAATAGGGTCAAAAAAGCTAGGCCAGCCACAGCCACTATCAAATTTAGTGTTGCTCTGAAACAGGGCGTTGCCGCAGGCCACACAATGGTAGGTGCCCACTTCTTTTGAAGTTTCAAAGGCGCTGGTAAAAGGGCGTTCGGTGCCTTTTTCTCTTGCCACTTTATATATTTCCGGGCTTAAAATTTGCTTCCAAAGGCTATCTGGTATTGCAAGTGGCTCCTTGCTGTTTGGATTATAGTAGGTGTTTTTTTTGTCTTGCATAGCTAATATGGTTTGGTTGCCTTTTTTTGGTCCTTGGGCACAAGCTGTTGTGCTAATTAAAAGCAGTAGGTAAATAAATTGGATTGGCTGTTTCATATACTTCATAAAAATACTAACAAGTATTCATAAATATTGTTCACTCTTTGCAAATTCCTTCTACAATATTATTCGCTAGTTCTGTATCTTTGTAGTCAATCTTTATCTATGTTTAATTTAATCTTGTTTGGCCCTCCGGGCAGTGGCAAAGGAACCCAGAGTGAAAACATTATTGCAGCGTATGGTTTGCAGCACCTTTCAACAGGGAATTTATTACGAACGGAAATTACCAATCAAACAACATTGGGCCTAGAAGCAAAAAGATTAATGGACCAGGGACAATTAGTACCTGACCAGGTAGTGATAGGTATGGTAGGAAATTTTATAGATGCTCATCCCGAAGCGAAAGGCTTTTTATTTGACGGCTTTCCGCGTACAACAGCACAATGTGTTGCATTAGATGCATTATTAAAAGAAAAAGCAAGCGAGATAAATATTGTTTTAGCATTAGAAGTAAGCGAAGAAGAATTAGTAAAAAGGTTACTAGGACGAGGCGCTACATCGGGAAGAAGCGATGATATTAACGAAGACATTATTCGTGCAAGAATAAAGGAGTACCACGATAAAACTACTGCTGTAGCTACCTATTATGCTCAGTTTAATAAAGTAGTGCATGTAAAAGGAGAAGGCACTGTAGAAAGTATTTATGCCGACTTGAAAAAAGAAATCGACGAAAGAATTTAAGATAAGTGCTTACACAAAAAAGGATCAAAGTAAATTATACTTTGATCCTTTTTTTATGCTGTAAATTTTATATTATATATTCAATCCACCAC
>JBEDKT010000229.1:0-12809 GCA_041172025.1 Bacteroidota bacterium | reverse complement strand
TTTTTACTACTTCTCCCGTTTGTCCCATAAATAACCCTTGATTGATGGACACTTTTGTTTGAACAGGAATATTACCCATATCAATTACCTGGATAGATGCATTAGACAGGCCTAGATATTTCCTAATTTCCTCTATTTCATTATCACGAATAATTGCAGGTTTTTTTTCAAAATACAAGAAGTTTACTACCCCCATCGTTGATAACAGTTGGGTGTATTCCGACTTGGCCACTTTTACAAAAACATAGGACCTAAACAAGGGCTCTTCAATAATTTTCTTTCTGTCAGACCATTGCCTTTCTCTTTTTTGAACGGGACACCAACTCTCAAATCCCTTTTGCATAAGTAACCCGTCAACCTTTCTCTCCCATTTAGACTTTGTATAAATTACATGCCATTTTTTAAGGGTATCATCTATAACTGCTTTACTCATAAATCTATATACTCTTTATCCAATTATTTTAATCTTGCTACTACCTTTTCTTTCGCCAATTCATTTAACAACTTACTTGACTCGTTTATTTGAATGTCTTTAGCCACTATTTTTAACCAAGCCTGGTACCTATCTTGTTTTGTTTTATCGGGGTTATTATAAAACTTTTCGTAATCGGCCTTTAACGCGCTTATTTGCATAGTGTCTTTCAACTTTAAAAAACTTTCATTTTGCTTAACTACGGCAAGTAATTGTTTTTTAAATTGTACATATGCTTCATACTTTAAACTAATCGGGCGATCCATAATAGTTGAAACCCATTGCGCGTTTTTATTAAACTTAATATTACCTGTATCGGAAGCAATTTTGCGATTTGCTACTGAAGCAACTTGAGCAAGGGTATTACCATTTGACCAAGGTAAATATTTAGCACGCTCCATTTCATCCCACTGCAAAGCAGCTGGATTATCTCTTTCCCTATATTTTAAGAATTCATATTCATCGGGGAATACCACATCAGGAGCAACCCCTTTCTTTTGTGTCGAACTACCCGTTACTCTGTAGAACTTTTGGAAGGTTAATTTTACAGCACCGTATTCGGTTTGTATACCCAAGTCATCCAATGGCTTACCGAAAGCGACATTCCTTTGTACCGTTCCTTTTCCGTATGTGGAAGTACTGCCGACAACCAATCCTCTTTTATAATCCTGAATAGCTCCTGCAAAAATTTCACTGGCCGAAGCACTAAATTCATTTACCATTACTACCAAAGGACCGTTGTATAATATGCCAGGTTTTTCGTCCGACAAAACCTGCGACCTGCCTTCTCTATTTCTAATTTGAACAATAGGTCCTTTATCAATAAACAAGCCCGCCATTTGGACTACTTCATACAAGGAACCTCCGCCATTAAACCTTACGTCAATTATGATGCCTTTTACTTTCTCCGCTTTTAATTTTTCCACTTCACGTGCAACATCTCTTGAACATCTAGCGCCAGCTTCGTCTTCAAAATTGGCATAAAAATCAGGTAATAAAATATAACCAAATTTGTCAGCCCCTTTAGTAATTACCGCGCTGCGTGCATAACCTTCATCTAAAACAATTTTCTCTCTAATTAAAGAAACCACTTTTGTTGAACCGTCTGGCTTCCTAATAGTAAGACGCACTTCACTCCCCAAACTTCCTCTAATTAAAGTAACAGCATCTGTAACTTCGTATCCCACTATATCAACAGGTTCTTCATTTCCTTGTCCTACTTTAGTAATTACGTCATTTATGACCAATTGACCCGATTTCCATACTGGTCCCCCTGGCTGAATACTAGCAATTTTTACGCCATATTCGTCTGGTCCTAATTGTGCACCAATACCATAAATAACACCGCTCATTTGCTCAGTGAATGAGCGCTTTTCAACAGGAGCAAAATAATCGGTATGAGGATCCATTAGGGTTGTAATGGTATTTAAGAAAATTTCAAATCTCTTTTCCTTGTCTTTCTTTAAGGATTTTGCGACAACATCGAATCTTTTTCGATAGGCTTTTTCTACAGACGCCCTAGCATCTACTTCTAAAGCTGCGTCTGTTTTAACAACATACTTGTCTTTGGACTTACCTACAGTATCTTTTTTGGCAGCTGCTTTTGTTTTATAATTTTCTCTTTCTTCAATTAAACTTACATATTTGTCAAGCGCTTTATATTTTATAACCTTATACCACCTGTCAAACCTTTCTTTTTCATTTGCTGGATATACTAAACTATCCGCTTCTAATAAAACAGAATCGTTAATTGCATAATCGAAAGGGTGTTTGATGATACTATCAAAAATCTTTGTTGATTCCTGTGTCCTTATTTCATATACTACATCTACGGCTGTTGTAAATTCAATGTCTGCTCCATGAATTTCATCGTCAATGGTATTTTTGTATTTTTCAAATGCCTTTATGTCTGACTGAATAAATAAATTCTTTTCTGGATCTAAGGCTTTTAAATAATTGTCAAACACCTCCTTAGAAAACTCGTCATCTACTTTTCTTGGACTATAATGTTCAGATTCTAATAACTGGCCAATTGTAGATAATAGTTTTCTATGCCTAAGTTCCGGAGACTCTTGATTGGCTGTTTTAATTGTATTAAAAGCGAAAAATAATCCACCTATTAGGATTAGCATGGAAAAAAACTTCCACTTGTTTTGTTTTACATATGTCATAATTGCGCGCATGAAGTATTTCAAAAATAGCGTAAAATGGCTTTGAAAGGGCTATAAATAGCATAAAGGGGTGTTTTTTATCAAAAATTTATAAAAACTTGTAAAACTTATTTCCATTCGTTACCGAATTAATGTATTTTTGCGACCCTAAATGGAGGGCGTAGCTCAGTAGGTTAGAGCGACAGTTTGTGGATCTGTAGGTCGTGGGTTCGAGACCCATCGTTCTCCCATTAAAACCTATCCCGTTAATTCGAGATAGGTTTTTTTATTTAAAAAAAATGTTATGTCTAGTTTGCTACTAATCCCAATAATGACCGGTTTGTTAGGTTGGCTACTAGTATGGTTATTTGTCAAAAGCCTTTTCTTCCCTTACCGAACTATAACAATTGGGAATTATAAATGGAATGCCGGCTTAAAGCATTTAATTAACAAGTTCCCTATTGAACAAATTTTCCCAGCAGACAATAGTAATTTTGATGCTGTACTTCCTTTTATTGACACAAAATTAGACGATTTTTTCAAGCGTAAATTAAGTGAGAAATTACCCATGATTTCTATGTTTATTGGAGACAATACAATAAATCAGTTAAAAGAAGTTTTCATAGAAGAATTAAAACAATTATTCCCGGAACTGGTGACCAATTTAGTTGCCAATTCAAAAATGCAATTGTTAAATAACCTAGAACAAAAATGGAGGCCCATTATTGAACCAAAACTAATTCATGCAACAAAAAAAGCTAGAAATGTTGCGTTTGTCATTGGTTTTATTTGGGGGTTACTTATTTTATTGATTGTCCACTAGGTTTTATTGCCGCTTATATAACTAACCCTCCTTTCCTGGATTATAAACAAGACATTTGTACTTGATTTAAACAACAACTACCTAATAGCATCTAACTGATATGAGAAATATAATAACGTTTTTAAGCATTGCCTTTATAAGCTTCACCGGTAATGCGCAAGTTCCGGCTGGAATGGCTGGCAAGGCTGGCGGACAAGCGACAAATATGGGTCGTTTTTATGGGAAAGTGGTGGATATTAGCAATAAGGGCATCGATGGTGCAACTAAACAACTTAAAGGACAAAAAATTTACCCAACTACTAAAAAATCGAAGGAAGCTATACTAGCAACTTTATTAACTGCATCAAATGGGGATTTTAGTATTGAAAACCTGCCGTTGATGGGCAATTTTAAGTTAATTATTAGTTCAATTGGGTATAAGAAAATAGAAAAACAAATTAGCTTTAATATTAAAATGGGTGCGGGCCAAAACATGCAAGAAATGATGGCATTAGCAGACAAGGATTTAGGAAATATAAAACTAGAAGAAGATGCTACGCAATTACAAAGTGTAACTGTAACAAGTACTGCAAAACCACAATTTGAAATGGGTATTGATCGAAAAATATTCAATGTCGATAAAAACTTAACAAGCACAGGCCAAACAGCAGTAGAGGTAATGAAAAGCATTCCAAACTTGAATGTGGACATTGACGGCAATGTAACTTTAAGAAATGCCACCCCTACTTTATTAATCGACAATAGGCCCACTACTTTAACAATGGACCAAATTCCTGCCGACATTATTGATCGTGTAGAAATTATCACAAACCCATCTGCCAAATATGATGCTACTGGCGGTAATGCAGGTATTTTGAATATCGTATTAAAGAAGAACAAGAAAAACGGTTATAATGGAGGCATAAGAACTGGCGTTGATATGCGCGGGATATTAACAGGAGGTGGTGACATAAATGTACGCAGTTCGAAACTTAACTTTTCTTTAAACGCAAATAAGAATGGCCGAAAATCAATTAGCGAATCAATCAATGACCGTGAAATTCTAGGTTCCTTAATTCCTACTAAAGTTTTTACAAACAATAATAGCACAGGTGAGGGTTCATTTAATTTTTACCGAGCAGGCGTTGATTATTTCCCAGACAATAGAAACACTTTTTCTTTATACGCAAATATCACGAAGGGAGCAATGGGATCCAATGGCACGCAAGCTATAGATTCATTAATTGACGGAGACATGTTAGTAAGAAACGATATTGCGAATAGCTCACAGTGGGACTTTACAAACAAGGGTGGTCAACTTAGTTTTAAACATTTATTTGAAGAAAAAGGACATGAACTTTCTGCCGATTTAAACTATAGCCAATCTGATAATGAAAACTGGTCTTATATTACTGCAACCAATATTAACCAAAGCAGCAAACTAAACCAAAGGAGCCTTGGATCGGGTAATAATAAAAACACGACTTTTAATATCGACTATACTAAGGAATTTAAAAATAGTACTAAGTTTGAAACAGGCTTAAGGTATAATAATCGATCAGAATTTAATAGTAGGGACCAATTTAGCGGGGCTACTTTACTAACTGGAATAAGTAACAAATACGATTATAGTGAAAAGCTATTCGCTGCGTATGCGAATGCGAATATGAAATTGAATGATTTTAGCTTTCAATTAGGATTAAGAGCAGAAAGTAGAGAGTATAACGGTAATGTGTTAAATAGCAAAGGCATCGATTCCCTTCAATTCATTAATAGTTATCCAATTTCACTTTTCCCAAGTGCATTTATTAATTATAAAAAAAGTGATAAAGAAGATGTACAGCTGAACTATTCAAAAAGAATTAGTCCGCCTAACTTTTTTCAAATGATGCCTTTCCCTGATTATAGTGACCCGCAAAATATTTCAGTGGGTAACCCTAACCTAAAACCACAGTTCACGCATTCGTTTGAAGTTGCTTATAATAACGCTTATAAGAAAGGAGCTAACTTCTTAGCAACCGCCTATTATAAATATAGCACCGACCTTATTACAAGTTATATTTACCGCGATATAAATCCTACTACTAATGACAGCGCCTACTTTAGTTCATCCATGAATGCCAATACGGCAACTGTTTACGGTTTAGAATTAAGTAATAAAATTGCTGTTACTAAATGGTGGGATATGAACTTAAGTTTCAACTTATTTAAATCTTCTATTCAATCAACTATTATTGGCCAGGACGTGAATAATGATTTAACTAGCTGGTTTAGCAAAATGAACAATACTTTTAAATTTGCTAAGGGCTATTCTTACCAATTAAGTGGTCAATACCAAGCTAAAACTATTCTACCTCCAGGCGGAAGTAGCAGTGGTGGTGGTGGCAGAGGTATGGGTGGCGGATTTGGTGGCCCACAGTCCACTGCGCAAGGATATAACCTTCCTTACTATGACTTTGATATGGCAGTTAAAAAAGAATGGACTTTATCAGGAGGCAGAACAGCAAGCTTATCTTTAAACGTAAGTGACGTGTTTAAAACAAGAATTAACAAATCCTACTCACAAAGCCAATACTTCATCCAAAATTCAAGCCGTTTAAGAGACCAACAAATGTTTAGATTAAACTTTAGTTATCGCTTTGGAAAGTTTGATGTTAATTTATTAAAAAGGAAAAGCAATAAAGGTGAGGACGGAGGCGGAATGGATCAAATGCCACAATAATAATTTTATTTCTGGGTTTTTCCTTTTAGCATAGGCACAAACGAGAAAGCATCAAAACTTTCCTGCTTTGCTGTGCCGTCTTTTTTCTTCGTAAGCCTTAACATTCTTTGCACTTCTTCAGACTCGTCCAAAGGAATAACCATCATGCCTCCTACTTTTAGTTGGTCCCATAATTTTTCGGGAATCTTAGGAGCTGCCGCAGTGATTAATATTTTATCATAGGGAGCAAATGTCACTTGACCTTCAAAGCCATCCCCAAAGAAAAAATGAATATTTGGATATTGGTCCTTGAAAAGGTATTGAGCGGTTTGGTCAAATAATTGTTTTTGCCTTTCAATGGTATACACATCAGCCCCCATTGCTGCTAGTACCGTGGTTTGGTACATACTCCCGGTGCCAATTTCTAGTACCTTATCCCCTTCTTTAATTTGTAGCAGTTGTGTTTGATAGGCAACCGTATAAGGCTGAGAAATAGTTTGGTCCGCCGCAATTGGGAAGGCCCTATCCTCATAGGCTATTCTTTCAAATGCAGAATCCAAGAAAAAATGCCTAGGTATGGAGCCAATGGCTTCCATTACATTATTATCTGTAATACCTTTTTCTACCAATAATGCGACCAATTGCTTTCTAAGTCCTTTATGCAGATACTTGTCTTCTGATTTTCTCATTCACTTTTAGTTTAACTGCATATCTGCAATAATCCCATTGATTTTATTTTGTAAAATTTGATATTTGTTATCGAATTCAGCACGATTTTCTAATGTGGTATGTACACTGAAATAGAATTTTATTTTAGGTTCTGTACCGCTTGGTCTTGCCGAAATTTTACTACCATCTTCGGTGACAAACTGTAACACATTGCTCTTTGGTAAATTAATTTTCCAAGTTGCTCCAGTAAGTAAGTTTTTACCTACCTGTAATTCGTAATCTAATAAAGTAGCCACTTTTGAACCATTAATTGTAGCAGGAGGATTGACCCTATAGCCTTCCATCATCTTGGCAATTTCTTGTTGGCCATTCATACCCTTTTTTGTAATACTAATTAATTGCTCATAATAGAAACCATATTGAATATACAATTCAATCATTTTGTCAAATAAGGTTTTACCCTTACTCTTCTCATAGGCGGCCATTTCACATAAAAGTGCAACTGCACTAACAGCGTCTTTGTCTCTTATTTCATCTCCTATCATTAATCCAAAGCTTTCTTCACCCCCGATAATATATTTTTCTTTCCCCTCTTTTTCCTTCACTAATTCCGCAATCCATTTAAAACCAGTAAGTACATTGTAGCAGGCAACTTCATTCTGTTTAGCTACTTCATTTATCATCTCTGTAGTTACTATTGTGGTAATTACCATGTCATTTGGCTGAGCAATTCCTTTAGCACGCCTTGCTTCCATCATATAAGCAAACGCCAATACAGCAGTTTGATTCCCGTTCATTAATACCCACTCGCCCTTGTGGTTTTTTACACCCACCCCTACACGGTCCGCATCAGGGTCGGTTCCCAATAATATATCTGCATCTAAGGACTTTGCTTTTGCAAGGCCCATACTCATTGTCTCGCTTTCTTCGGGATTAGGATACTTTACAGTTGGGAAGTTGCCATCAGCAGTCGCTTGCTCTTCAACAATATGCACATTCGTGAATCCAAATTCAGCTAATACTTGAGGTACCAATTTAATACCTGTGCCATGAATAGGCGTATATACAATTTTCAACTCCTTTTGTTGCGCAATTACTTCTGGATAAACGCTTAACGATTTTACCATTTTGATATAAGCCTCATCGGTTTCTTTGCCTAATAATTGAATATTGGCATCCCCGCCTGACCACTTAACGTCGTCGACAGACTGTATCAATTCAACTTCTGTAATTACATTTGTATCGTGCGGAGGCACTAATTGTCCCCCATCATTCCAATAAGCCTTATAACCATTGTATTCCTTGGGATTATGAGAAGCAGTACATACAACGCCTGCTTTACAATTCAAATGCCTAATGACAAAGCTTAACTCAGGCGTAGGCCTTAAGTCCTCAAATAAGTATACAACAAAACCATTGGCAGCAAAAACCTGAGCAGTTGTTTCGGCAAAAAAACGAGCATTGTTTCGGCTATCATGTGCAATAGCTACTGCTATTTTTTCACCAGGATAAGTTTTTGATAAATAATTGGCAAACCCCTGTGTAGCCATTCCAATAGTATACTTGTTAATCCTATTCGTTCCAACACCCATAATTCCTCTTAATCCCCCTGTTCCGAATTCTAAATTTTTATAGAACGACTCCTCCAATTCCTCGGGATGGCTTTTTTGCAATGCACTAATAGTTGCTTTCGTTGTTTCGTCATAATTCCCAGCTAGCCAAGTAGCTACTTTTTGTTCTGTTGCTTGCGTCATAATTGTGCTTTTTAAAACGATTTCTACGAATAAGGGCAAATTAAATAATTCCCCGTAAAAAGGAGAAGAAAAGAGGCATTAGTTTGGGCTTATCTTTTATCATTGATTCCTTAGCAATGAATTGTGTATTAATTGAGGGTATTTTAGGCAAATAGGTATAAGAAATGGATTAAATTTGTGAACGATTAATTATTACCACTAATTCAATATTATGGCTTTTATTGCTGAAATTCTATTTACGTTACTTACAGGTATTGCACTATTTCTTTTTATAAAGAATTTATTAAAAATTAGAAGGAATATCCTAATTGGAAAGGAACTGTCAATTGCGGACAATCCTGCTGCTAGATGGAGCAATGTTTTTATCCTAGCCTTTGGGCAAAAGAAAATGTTTCGCAACCCGCTAGTTGCCCTTTTACACTTAGTCGTATATGTAGGTTTTATAATTATCAATATTGAATTGTTAGAAATTATAGTAGACGGAATCACGGGAAGCCATAGGATTTTTGCTCCTTTTTTAGGAAGCTATTACGCAGTATTGATTAACGCCTTTGAAGTGCTTGCTTTATTGGTACTTGTAGCTTGTGTTGTTTTTCTTGTTAGAAGAAATATAATAAAATTAAAAAGGTTTGCGAGTAACGACTTAAATGGGTGGCCGCGTTCCGATGCAAACTATATTTTAATTGTAGAGATCATATTAATGAGTTTGTTTTTACTCATGAATGCCTCCGACCATACTGTTAATTTCATAATTTCAAGTTACTTAAAACCATTATTAAGTGGTTTTTCTGAAACAACATTAGTTACTATCGAACATACTGCATGGTGGTTACATATTATAGGCATTTTTGCCTTTATGAATTACCTGCCGTATTCAAAACACTTACACATTTTACTAGCTTTCCCTAATGCTTATTATGCACCTTTAGAAAGTAAGGGTAAAATGCATAATATGGTTGCTATACAAAACGAGGTATTGTATGCTATGCAGCCAGAAATGATACCGGCAGAAGTTGCTAGCCCTGAAAAATTTGGAGCAAGAGACGTTATGGATTTAAGTTGGAAAAATTTAATGGATGCTTATAGTTGTACAGAATGTGGACGATGTACCGCAGCATGTCCTGCAAACATAACAGGCAAATTATTAAGTCCCCGAAAAATAATGATGGCTACGCGAGATCGCTTAGAAGCAGTTGGTAAAAATATTGATAAAAATAAAACCTTTGTTGAAGACGGAAAATCTTTATTACACGATTATATCACTGTGGAAGAATTAAGGGCTTGTACAACTTGTAATGCGTGCGTGGAAGAATGTCCTGTAAGTATTTCTCCATTAGATATTATTATTGAATTAAGAAGATCATTAATTATGGAAGAAAGTAATGCCCCAGCTGAGTGGAATGGCATGTTTAGTAATATTGAAAATAATTTTGCCCCATGGAAATTCTCTCCTGACGACAGAGATGCCTGGACCACAAAAGCATAAAACCTATTATATGAAAGTATCTACAATGGCAGAATTCATGGCAGGCGGCATACAACCTGATGTTTTATTTTGGGTTGGCTGTGCAGGAAGTTTTGACCAAAGAGCACAGAAAATTACAAAAGCCTTTGCTACTATTTTGGATAAAGCAGGAGTAAAATATGCTATTCTTGGAAAAGAAGAATCATGTACAGGCGACCCAGCCCGCAGAGCCGGCAATGAGTTTATGTTCCAAATGATGGCTTATCAAAATATTCAAGTTTTGAATGGCTACAATATTAAAAAAATTGTAACAACATGCCCACATTGCTTTAATACCTTAAAAAACGAATATCCCGTATTAGGTGGGAATTACGATGTGATTCACCACACTGTATTTTTACAAGAATTAATAGAACAAGGTAAAATAAAGTTTACCGATAGTAACGAGTGGAAGGGCAAGTCAATTACCTATCACGATAGTTGTTATTTAGGACGTGCTAATGAGATATATGAAGCCCCTAGAAAGGTTTTAGAAAGTCTAGATATGGAATTGAAGGAGATGAAGCGTTGTAAATCGAAGGGTTTATGTTGTGGTGCAGGTGGTGCACAAATGTTTAAAGAAGAAGAAAAAGGAGACAAAAGAATAAATACTGAGAGAGCAGAGGAAGCAAGAGCCACGGCTACTGACTTTGTAGCAAGTGCCTGCCCATTCTGTAATACCATGATTTCCGATGGCCTAAAAGTAGGGGAAGCAGCAAAAGATCCTGAAGTATTAGATATCGCTGAAATTATTGCTAAAGCCATTCAATAAAATAACATGAAAGTACATTTACCCAATATATTACCTGCCAATTTTCATCCACAATCGAAAGTGTGGATTTACCAAGCAGACAGAATATTTACCATGCCTGAGATTTTTAAAATAGAACCCTATTTAGAAAATTTCGCAGATAGTTGGAAAAGTCATGGTGCACCAGTAAAAGGGTTCGCTTCGGTTTTATATGGTCAGTTCATCATAATAATGGCCGACGAAACTGCTACCACTGTGGGAGGATGCAGTACCGATAGTTCGGTGCATGTTATTAAAGAAATTGAACAAATGACTGGGGTTAAATTGTTTAATAGAGAATTACTTGCTTTTTGGGTGAAGGATAAAGTGCAAACTATTCCAATGGCACAAGTGGGTTATGCATTAGAAAATGGCCTTTTGCAAAATGATACTTTGTATTTTAACAATCTAGTAAATACCAAGGCAGACATGGAAGCAAATTGGTTACAACCTATTACTGAAAGTTGGTTAGCTAAAAAATACATAAAATAATACTGAATGAGTACTTTAATAGTTTATGCTATACCTAATTGCAATACAGTAAAAAAAGCTTTAGATTGGTTAAAGGCAACTAAAATAGCCTACGAGTTTCACGACTATAAAAAACAAGGTATTACAACAATAGCACTCACCAATTGGTGCAAGCAGGTTGGTTGGGAAGCATTAGTAAACAAAAAGGGAGCTACATGGAGGTTGTTACCACCAGCAACACAAGCCGCTGTTACTACCCAAAAAGCAGCAATTGCATTAATGACCGAAAAAACTTCCGTTATTAAAAGGCCACTGCTCGAACAAGACGGAAAAATTATTGCATTAGGCTTCGACGAAGCTGCATATACAAAAGCCCTAAAATAATTTAGGGCTTTTGTTTGTTTAAGGAAAGTAATATTATTTTACTTGAACTTATTATTTTATATACTTTGCAAGTGTCGCTTTTAATTCAGCGCCTCTTAAATCTTTTCCAATTACAACACCATTAGGGTCAAGCAAATAACTAGCAGGAATACTTTGAATGCCGAATTGCACTGCAACTGCATTATTCCAGTATTTCAAATCACTTACATGTGACCATACTAAGCCGTCTTTTTTAATTGCATCCAACCATTTTGTTTTATCCTGATCAAGTGATACTCCTAATACTGTGAAACCTTTATCCTTAAACGCGTTGTAAGTAGCTACAACATTTGGGTTTTCGGCACGACATGGTCCACACCAGCTAGCCCAAAAATCAACTAATACATATTTACCACGGAAGGAAGAAAGGCTTATTAATTTACCAGTTGCATCATTTTGTTTAAACTCAGGTAAAACAGAGCCTATTTTACCAACACCCACAGTTTGCAAGGTCTTATCTATAATGGCAGCAAACGGGCCCTTCTTAGCATCCCCTTGTAATAATGCATAATAGTCGGCAATGTTTTCTTTTATAGCGGGGATAAAATTTGTCAACTGTAATAAGAATAAAGTAGAAACGGGTGATGCATTATTTTTATTCAATAAATCACTAAACGTAGCCAAAATATCTGCTTCATAAGTTTCAGCTTGCTTTGCAAGTGAATCAACACTTTTTGATTTAAATAAGTTTTCAATTTTTGGCGTTAATGTTTTCATATACGTCTGGTACAAATCTTGTGTAACAGATCCTTTATATTCAATTGAGTTCATTTCCTTAAAGTCCCCTGTAACAGTTAAATTGTCGTTACCAACAAATACAGGTATTTTTTGTTGTACACCTGCAATGCCAATTACATATATACTAGGACTCGCAACAGTTGTAGTTAAAGCAAAATTGCCTCCGCTAATTTTAACGGAATCAACTACCTTATTACCCATTCCATCAATTAATGAAATGACAGTATTGTCTTCAATATTTTTTAGGTCACCTGCAATATGCAAAGCTTGTGCATTGGTGAATTGAACTCCCATTAATAATAAAACCCCAAGTGTAATTTTTTTCATGATTATAT
>JBEDKT010000228.1:0-5750 GCA_041172025.1 Bacteroidota bacterium | reverse complement strand
CAATTGGGATTTTATATGAAGGCATAAAGGACTTGTATTTTGTAAAAGTGCCAGTAAGTGAAATTATAAAATAAGCAAATGAAATATAGTTTAGAAGCATTAAAATCATTAGAAACTTTTTATACAAATCAATTATTGAATGATACAATTCCATTCTGGTTTCCAAAATCATTCGATGAACAATACGGAGGTTTTTTATTAATGAGGGATGCCGATGGTTCATTAATTGATGACGATAAAGCGGTTTGGATACAAGGTCGAGCAACTTGGATGCTATCCACTTTGTATAATACTGTTGAAAAAAAACCCGAGTGGTTAGCCGGTGCTAAACTAGGGTATGACTTTTTAAATAAATATTGTTTTGACACAGATGGACAAATGTTTTTTCATGTAACTAGGGATGGTAGTCCAATACGAAAAAGAAGATATTATTTTTCTGAAACCTTTTATGTTATAGCAGCGGCAGCTTATTCAAAAGCGAGTGGTGATAAGGATGCTGCAGCCAATGCAAGACGTGTCTTTGGCAATTGTTTGGACTATGCAACTAACCCTAATTTATTAACGCCCAAGTTTACGTCAACCAGACCAACTAGAGGAATAGGGGTCCCGATGATTTTAATGAATACGGCACAGCAATTAAGAAGTACAATTGGGGATGATAGAGCCGATGAGTGTATTACAAACTGGATTGGAGAAATTGAAACGTATTTTGTTAAGGACGATATCCAATGTGTTATGGAGCAAGTGGCACCCGATGGATCAATTATAGATCATATTGATGGGCGTACATTAAATCCAGGTCATGCAATTGAAGGAGCTTGGTTCATTTTACATGAGGCAAAACATAGGAATAACGATCCAAAATTAATTCAACTTGGATGTAAGATGTTAGATTACATGTGGGAGAGAGGATGGGATAAAGAGTTTGGAGGTATTTTATATTTCCGAGACGTTTATAATAAGCCAGTTCAGGAATACTGGCAGGATATGAAATTTTGGTGGCCACACAATGAAGTAATAATAGCAACACTCCTTGCTTATTTAATGACCGGAGAGGAAAAGTATGCTAGCTGGCACAATCAAGTGCATGAATACGCATATAAACATTTTCATGATAAAGAAAATAAAGAATGGTATGGATATTTGCATAGGGATGGAACCATCGCACAAACTGCGAAAGGAAATTTGTTCAAAGGTCCATTTCATTTACCAAGACAAGAATGGTATTGTGCACAAATATTAAAGGATCATTTAGAAAACTTATAAAATGCGTTATCTTTTTCTATTAATACTAGTATGCCCATTATTTCTTAATGCACAGTTTACGGTAGCGCCATATTTCTCCGATAATATGGTATTACAAAGAGATGAGCCTATTCATGTTTGGGGGAAGGCAATTCCAAAATCTCGGATTAAAGTTTCGTTTTTAAATCAAACTAAATACACCATTGCACAATCGGATTCCGGATGGGATGTATATATGACTGCAGAAAAAGCAAATAGTAAATCAAATGAACTTGTCATTGAGTCAAGTAGTAGCAAAAGCGTATTTAAAAACGTTTTAGTAGGAGATATTTGGTTATGTATAGGACAGTCAAACATGCTTTTTACAATGCGAGAAGAAATGCATTATAAGGAGGAATTTAAAAATGCTCAACAGTCAATACTACGATTTTATAATCCAACATATATTGGTAAAGACGTCTATAACGCACCATTTACCGATTCAATGTTACAGCGATTGAATTATGCTAATTTTTATAGTCAAGTAAATTGGAATATATCAGATAGTCAATCCTTTAGGAATATGTCTGCCGTTGGCTATTATTTTGGGAAAGAACTTGTAAAAGATATTAATATACCCATTGGCCTTATAAACCTATCTATTGGCGGTGCGCCAATTGAAACATTTATAAATGAAGCAGTTTATAAAAAAGACAGCATGGTAGCCAATAAATTAAATGGGAATTGGCTATACAATAATGCATTGCCAAAGTGGATAAGAATAAGGTCATTGCAAAATGTTGGTAATGTACAAAACGTGCCGTCTAATATGTATGGACCTAATCATGCATTTAAACCTGGATTTGCTTACGAGTCAGGGATAAAACCATTAACAAAACTTCCCATTAAGGGTATAATTTGGTATCAAGGAGAAAGTAATTCATTAGAAATAAACGATGTTGAGCAATATGCTTATTTGCAAAAAATCATGATCGAGGATTATCGAAAACAGTGGAATAAAAGAAAGCTACCCTTTTACTGGGTTCAGCTTTCGTCAATTGATACCATCACCTATCAATCAAAGTTTTGGCCGCAATTTAGAGAAGAGCAAAGAAGAGCGATGGAAAATAATAAATATACTGGAATGGCGGTAAGTTCAGATATCGGTTTAAGAAACAATGTGCATCCTACTAATAAAAAATTAGTTGGATATCGGCTAGCACAATGGGCACTTAATAAAGTGTACTTTAAAAAAGTGGTACCTTCTGGACCATTACCACTTAGTGCAAAATATAAAAATGGTAAAGTATTAATTTCGTTTAAATATGCAAATGAGGGATTGTTTACTTCAGATAATAAATCAGTAACGGGTTTTTCATTGGATGGGATAAGTGATTGTGATGCAATAATTAAAAAAAACAATATTGTATTAAATACTGAAACTAAGCCTGGGTATGTTTATTATAGCTGGAAACCTTATGCGATTGCTAATTTAATCAATAAGGCAAACTTGCCCACTTCAACATTTAAAATAAAAGTTAAATAGTTACAAATTGTATGCGTTTAAAAAAACTCTTATATAATTTTAAAATTATCCTTCTGTTTATTTTAAGCGTGAACGTAATACAAAGTTATGCTCAGTCGGTTTTGCAAAACATAAGTAGTAAAACAATTCAACTACCTAAATTAATACCACAGCCTCAGCAAGTTGTTTGGCACAAAGAAGAATTTGATTTAAAAAAAGTAACAGCTATTGTTATTAAAGAAGATGGTTTAATGTTAGAGGCGATTAAAATTCAAAACTTTTTAAAGAAAAAACAAATTAGTATTCCTATTGTTAGTAAGGCGCCAGTTAAGGGGAATATAATAGAATTAGTATTGGACACAATTAATGCTGAGAAATATTTAAAAGGGGGTTATGGTATACAGGTCACCAAAACTAATATTAAAATAACATCGGCAAGTATATTAGGTATTTACTATGGCGGCATTACTTTTTTTCAACTTTTCGAAAAAAATATAATTCCAACTTGTAAAATAACAGACTGGCCTGCATTTTCTTGGAGGGGTTTTATGATAGACGTTGGCCGCAACTATCAGTCAATTAGTCAAATAAAGCAACAAATAGATGTGATGGCTGCGTACAAGCTCAATGTTTTTCATTTTCATCTAACCGAAGATATAGCTTGGCGATTGTTCAGTAATTTGTACCCTAACCTAACCGATAGTCAGTTTATGGAGCGCAATATTGGCAAGTATTATACCATAAATGAGATAAGGGATTTAATAAACTATTGTAAAGAAAGAAATATAAATTTTATTCCTGAGATAGATATGCCAGGGCATAGTGCAGCATTTAAAAGGGCGATGGGTGTAGACATGCAAAGTGATAGTGGAATGCAGATTTGTAAAAATATCCTAACAGAACTATGTGACAATTTTGAAATTACTGACATTCATATTGGAGGTGATGAAGTAAAGTTCACTAACAAGTTTTTTTTACAAGAAATTGTTTTGTTGTTAAAATCAAAACAAAAAAATGTAATTGCCTGGGATCCGGGGGGAATTGTTCCAGAGGGAACCATGCTTCAAATGTGGAATGGCAATTCAAAAGTTAAAAAAGGATATCCTGCTTTGGACTCAAGACATTTGTATTTGAACCATTTTGATCCTTTGGAAGGGGTTGTAACCGTGTTTAATCATCAAATTACCGATGTTCCTAAAGGGGATAGTCAACATTTGGGTGCAATTCTATGTAATTGGCCTGATAGGAAAGTCGACAATGAGGCATCCTTAATAACAATGAATGCAGTGTATCCAACAATGTTGGCATTTGCTGAAAGAACTTGGTGTGGTGGCGGTTGGCCAAACTATAAATCCGATATCGATCTTCCTGGGACAGAACGCTATAATGCATTTGTTGAATTTGAACATAGACTCTTAACTCATAAGTCATTATATTTTCAAGGCAAGTCCTTCCCTTATGTGAAACAATCTAATATCGAGTGGCTGTTAAAAGGCCCCTTTAAGAATAACGGAAATACATCAATGCAATTTGAACCCGAGTTAAAAAAGGTAAACTCAATTACTAAAAGTTCGACCGATATTAAATTATATGGAGGAACAATTATTTTAAGACATTTTTGGGACCCAATGATTGGAGCTCATTTGAAAGCACAAGCTGACAGCAGCACATGGTATGCTACTCGTTCAATTTTTAGCAATGTTGATACTGTAGTAAAATGCTGGATAGGTTTTAATAATTATTCACGGTCAACCGCTACAGCCCCGCCACCCAAAGGGGCATGGGATAATAAGAACAGCAAGGTTTGGGTGAATGGTCAAGAAATAGCGCCTCCTGAATGGAAACATGCTGGGCAGCAAATAAATTTAGAAGTATCTTTAATAGATGAAGGATATGAATATCGAGCACCAACAATGCTGCAATTAAAAAAAGGGGAAAACAACATTCTTATTAAATGCCCTGTAAAAAGCTTTGTAGGTTCAGATTGGCAAAATCCAGTAAAATGGATGTTTACATTTGTAATATTGGATGAATTAAATCAATAAAAATAAAAAAATGAATAAGACAAATCTATTTGGTAGTTTTTTGGGCATATTGCTTTTGTTGTCGCCCTTTTTTGTGCAAGCGCAAACCAACAGCATTATACCCAAGCCGGTAAGCTTAACGGAACAAGCAGGTTTTTTTACTATTGACAATAACACTAGTATACAATATAATGCAACTCAAAAAAACATTGCATCAGCAGTGGACTTTTTTGTAAATGCGATAAATGGTATTTCAGGGTACAAGCTAAAAGTAAATAGCCCTTCAAAAAATAACATCCAATTGGTGTTAGATAAAAAATTAATTCCTCAAGAAGAAGGCTATCAGTTATCAATTAATGCACAGGGTATAAAAATAACTGCAAATAGTTATGGGGGTATTTTTTATGCAATGCAGTCGGTATTACAGTTGTTGCCACAAACAAGAACGAATGCAAAGTTAATAGCACCTTATATGCAGGCGACCGACTATCCTCGTTTTAAATGGAGAGGGATGCATATGGACGAAAGCCGTCATTTCTTTGGCCCTGAAGTGGTAAAGCAATACATTGACTTAATGGCCATGTATAAATTAAATACATTCCATTGGCATTTAGTAGACGACCAAGGATGGCGCATTGAAATAAAAAAATACCCAGCATTAACCGAAGTAGGTGCATGGCGCGTAAACCAAAACGATAAGGTTTGGGGGAATCGTCCACAAGCAACACCAGGTGAAAAGCCAACTTACGGAGGGTATTATACACAAGCGCAAATCAAAGAAATAGTGGCTTATGCGCAAAAAAGAAATATCGTAATTGTTCCAGAAATAGAAATGCCAGGCCATGTTGCGTCAGCAATAGCAGCTATGCCTGAATTAAGTTGTACGCAAGTTGCACAGTTACCAATGACTGGTGGCAATTATTCAAATATGTCTTCCAATTATTGCGTAGGCAACGAAGCTACTTATGGCTTTATTG
>JBEDKT010000227.1:0-2741 GCA_041172025.1 Bacteroidota bacterium | reverse complement strand
TATTAATACAATTGTTCCATTAGGTTTTAGAATGCGATGCCATTCTTTCAGTGCTTTTATTGGATTTGCAATATGTTCTAAAGAATGACATGATAATACAAAATCGTATTTTTCATTTGAGATCGCAGAAAGGTTGGTTCCTTCAGCAATATATTGGTACCCCATATCACTGTTCTGGTAATTATAAAATTCACCCTCCTTTATTACACCTTCCCAAATAGTGTCGTTAGAAAAATTAACGCCATCCACTTTATTAGCATATAAATAAATGGGGACCGCGCCTTTTAATTTGAAAATATCACTAGGCCCTCCTATTTCAATTCCATTTAAATGCTTAAAATGTTTTGCAAAATCTATTAATTTCCTTTTGTCCGGTTGCCTTATGTAGGATATAGTAGTAATGACCCAATCAAATAAATTCATAGCAGTTTAATTAATAAGCGATTTTAAAAACAATTCCATCCCCTTCTTTTTTTCGGGAGAAAATTGATAGCTGATATTTTCGGTATAGTACTTATGTAAATCATACCCTATTTCGTTGGCAGGTACCCCTGCGATCACTTCCTCCAAATGTGCTAGCCCATAGCTATTCGCTATATCGAACTGTTTCATGAATTCCTCAGGTATTGGCTTATTGGCTACCCAGGTTGCAAAAACAAAAGGCAAGCCTGTATATGCCACCCACGCAGCTGCTAAGTCAAAACTATATTTAAAATTAGGAATAGCGGCTAATGCCCTGTCGCCGATTATAACTCCTGCAGTGGTTCCACTTATTTTTCCAATATACCCTTCCGAAGCAGGGATAAATTCCACGTCCTTCTTCCAATACTGTTTTAATAAAATTTGTGCTAATTGGATAGACGTTCTGCTTTGGTAGTCCAAGTAAACTGTTTTAATTTCCTCCATAGGCACTTGGCTAAAGATAGATACTGAAGCAACTGGGCCTTCAGCGCCTATACAATAATTAGATACCAAATGGGCCTCCTTCAATAAAGGGATGATTGCAACAGGAACAAGACCAATGTCAATAGTGCCATCCATTAAATCTTGGGCAATTTTTGCAGGGTAGTCCTTAACCAATTCAATCCTTTGCATGATGTCAGATTGCTCAATTCCTAGTAAAAAAGGGAGTGTATTTAAATAACTTACTGCTCCTATGCGCCATCTCTTGTCCAATTCAATTAACTTTGTACAAAGAAAACCATTTTTTTTCAATTATGTCACATCTTACTTCAATCTCTCCTATTGACGGACGTTATTACAAACAAACAGCAGCCTTAGGTGCCTATTTTTCGGAATATGCCCTTATCAAATATCGTGTACTAGTAGAAATACACTATTTCCTTTTTTTAGCCGATAAGAAATTCTTTAAAGTAACACCTACTTTAAGAAAAAATTTATTAGCCGTAATCGACAATTTTTCAGAAGCTGATGCAGAAAAAATTAAAGCAATCGAAGCTGTCACCAACCACGATGTAAAAGCAGTTGAGTACTTTTTGAAAGAGGTATTAGAACAACATAAAGCGAGTGAGTTGAAAGAATGGATTCACTTTGGATTAACTTCTCAAGACATAAATAACACTGCTATTCCATTAAGCTGGAAAGAAGCAATGGAAAAAGATATTTTACCAGCTTACGTAAATTTACAAAACCGTCTGTATCAATTTGCGAAGCAATGGAAAAAAATACCCTTACTTGCAAGGACGCACGGCCAAGCCGCATCCCCTACTACTTTAGGAAAGGAATTAATGGTATTTGTAGAAAGGCTACATAATCAAATAGAACTATTTGCTGCAATTCCTTATGCCGCAAAATTTGGTGGCGCAACGGGTAATTTTAATGCACACCATATTGCTTATCCTAAAAAGAATTGGGTTTCGCTGGGCAATGAATTTGTAGAAGATGTATTAGGCTTACAAAGAATGCAGTTCACCACTCAAATTGAACACTACGACAATTTCGCCGCGCATTGTGATACATTAAAGCGACTAAATAATATTTTAATTGATTTGTCTCGTGATATATGGACCTATATTTCAATGGACTACTTTAAACAACAGACTAAAAAAGGCGAAGTGGGATCGAGTGCTATGCCTCATAAAGTAAACCCAATTGACTTCGAAAATGCAGAAGGGAATTTAGGGCTAGCAAATGCAGTGCTGGAACATTTAGCTGCAAAGCTTCCTATTAGTCGTTTACAAAGGGATTTAACCGATTCAACCGTACTGCGTAATATTGGCGTTCCAATTGGGCACATAACAATTGCCATTAATTCTTTAGAAAAAGGATTGGGCAAATTAATACTGAATGAAGAAAAAATACAAGCCGATTTGGAAAATAATTGGGCGGTAGTTGCAGAAGCAATTCAAACAATTTTGCGTCGCGAGAAATATCCTAACCCTTATGAAGCCTTAAAGGATTTAACAAGAGGTAACAATAAAATTGACAAGAAATCAATGCATAAATTTATTGACGGGCTTAAAGTTTCCGCAACCCTAAAAACTGCATTAAAGAAAATTACACCCCAAAATTATACAGGCGTTACTGCTGAATATTAAAAATAAAGTTTGTGTAAATTAAATAGCGTCGTCTTCTATTGGAGGTGGCGCTATTTTTTTTCGCGGCTCCTTCTTCCCTAATAATAAATGAATGGGTGCCATTCCCTCTTTTTCAATTGCCATGGTAAGCACTTCGGCTGTGGCTGCGGCATCTCCCCAGGCCCTGTGCCTTCCTTCTATTCG
>JBEDKT010000226.1:0-4341 GCA_041172025.1 Bacteroidota bacterium | reverse complement strand
ATATTTTATAATGGACAAATATTTGATGCTTATAAATTTGTTTCAGATATTATTAAGAAGGCGACAAAATCAATTATATTACTAGATAACTATATTGACGAAAACACATTGCTTCATTTATCTAAAAGAAATCCGGGAGTATCAGTAACTATCTACTCAAAAAAAATGAGTAAGCAAACATTTTTAGATGTTAGTAAATTTAACGAGCAATATGACCATGTAATAGTTAAAGAATTAGACAACCTACATGACCGATTTTTAATAATTGATAATAACGAGATGTACCATTTAGGGGCTTCACTGAAAGATTTAGGAAAAAAAATATTTGCATTTTCAAGAATGAATTCAGAAACGCACAAAATTTTGGCTAAACTCGTTTAATATCGGCGCCTAAAGCTTGTAAGCGTGTATCAATGTATTGATAGCCTCGGTCAATTTGTTCAATATTTTGAATTACACTTTTGCCTTCTGCGCTTAGTGCTGCAATTAATAAAGCTTGTCCAGCGCGGATATCAGGGCTGCTCATGGTTATGCCACGTAAAGGATATTTACGTCCAAGGCCAATAACCGTGGCGCGATGTGGGTCACATAATATAATTTGTGCACCCATATCAATAAGTTTATCTGTAAAAAATAAACGGCTCTCAAACATTTTTTGATGTATTAAAACAGCCCCTCTAGCTTGCGTTGCAGTAACCAAAACAATACTTAATAAGTCTGGCGTAAAACCGGGCCAAGGGTTATCGTAAATTGTTAAAATACCACCATCCATATAAGTTTGTACTTCATAAATATCTTGGGCTGGGATATAAATATCATCACCTTTGATACTAAAGTCAATACCTAACAAACTAAATTTTTCTGGAATCACACCAAGGTGTTTCACGCCTGCATTTTTAATAGTTAACTCACTTTTCGTTAATGCTGCAAGCCCAATGAATGAACCAATTTCAATCATATCGGGTAAAATGGTATGAGTAGTACCGCCAAGTTTTGTAACGCCTTCGATAGTTAATAAGTTACTACCAACACCAGTAATTTTCGCGCCCATGCGATTTAACATGGCGCATAGTTGTTGTAAGTAGGGCTCACAGGCAGCATTGTATATTGTGGTAATACCTTCTGCTAAAACAGCAGCCATTATAATGTTTGCGGTACCTGTTACCGACGGTTCGTCTAATAACATATAAGTACCAATTAGGCCGTCAGTGGTAATGGTAAAACAAGCAAGCTTGTCGTCATATGCATATTTTGCACCTAGTTTTTCAAACCCAATAATATGGGTGTCAATGCGTCTTCTTCCAATTTTATCTCCACCAGGTTTAGCCAAATAAGCTTTTTTGAATCTAGCCAAAATTGGTCCCGCAAGCATAACGCTACCGCGCAAGCGACCACTTTTTATTCTAAATGTTTCAGAAGCTAAATAACTAGGATCCACTTTGTCTGCCTGAAATGTATAGTTACCGGCTCCTAATTTCTCAACGGTCACGCCCATCTCGTGTAAAAGCTCAATTAATAAATTAACATCAATGATATCTGGGATATTGGCAATGGTAATAGGCTCAGTACTAAGTAACACAGCCGACAATATTTGTAATGTTTCATTTTTTGCACCCTGTGGAATAATTTCTCCTTTTAGTGCAATGCCGCCTCTAACTTCGAAGGAACTCATATGCTTTAATTATAGGACTAAAGTACAATTTTCATATCATACTAAATATTGATTTCATAAACCTTTGAAAATAGGCTTAGCTAATAGGCTCAAAGCGGCAACTAGTAAATAAAAATGTGAAAAAGTTAGCTATAAATAAACACCAATAAATAACAAAAGCAAACTAACTTTAATCATTAATTGCGCTTATTATAAGTGCCATAAAAAATGATACAATGAAAAAACAAATATTAATGGGTGTGGGTGGTTTTGTAATGCTAGTATTACTATTTATGTCTTGTGAAAGAATAGATGCAGGACATGTTGGTGTTAAGGTAAACTTATATGGAAACGACAAAGGAGTATCGGCGGTTACCGAAGTTACAGGCTTTGTTTTTTTTAATCCTATAACTAGTAAAATTTATGAATTTCCAACATTCATTCAACACAAGGAATATAACGATGAAAATTCTTTTGTAGTGAATTCAAAGGATGGTAGTGAGTTCCATATTTCTCCTATCATTAACTATGCAGTACAACGAGAAAAAGTGCCGTTCATTTTTAACAAGTATCGTTTAACATTAAGAAGCATTGAAGACGGTTTTTTAAAGACAAATATTTATGATGCATTTAGAATGACAGCCAATTTTTATACAGCTGAGGAGTTAATAAGTAACCGCCAATTGTTTGAAACAAAAGTGAGACAAACTTTAGATGCAAGTTTATTACCAGAAGGTTTTGTAATAAACCAGTTAACATCAAACTTGGTATATCCTGAAACATTTAAGAAAGCAATTGAAGCGAAGAATAATGCAGTGCAGTCGGCGCTAATGGCCGAAAACAAAGTAAAGCAAGCCGAAGCCGAAGCAAAAATAAAAGTAGCAACAGCGGCGGGTAATGCCGAAGCAATGTTAACATCAGCAAAGGCCGAAGCCGAAGCAAATAGGTTAAAGCAACAAACAATTACACCTATGTTATTACAATTAGAATTTATTAATAAATGGGATGGTAAGTTGCCGGTATATGGCACAGTGCCTCAAATATTTAAAGGAATAACGCAGTAAAAAATTCGGGAGCGTATATAAGAATGGTGCAATAGTTTTCGAGAGAAAGTTATTGCACCATTTTAATTAATAACGTTTCTTAAAATTACGGCCACCGCCAGTATTTCCTTGGCCAGCTTGTCCTCTGCTACCACTTTGTTGTCCTCCTTGTTGTCCACCTTGGCTACGACCACCGCCGCTTCCGCCACGGTTACGATTATTTTGCCAACGGCCTGCAGCAGGGCGATATTCGTCTCGCTCAAAATTCTGGTTACGATGTTTAATGTAAGGCGTATTGCTAAATTCTAGTTCACCACCAGTAATTGAGTTTAATTCATTGCGTATTGCATCGTCTTGCACTAATTCTTTATGCCAATTGCTGTAAGCTAATTTCATATAGTGTGCAATTGCATGTGCGAAGCCAGCTTTTTTCTCCTGGTCTTCTTCTACCATTGCTTTATCAATAACAAGTTCCAGGTTCTTGCCTAAGTGAGCATATTTTATTTTGCGCCTTGGGTAAGGAAGTGGATCAGGTTTTTGCTTATAAGTAGCACGCGTAGGAATAGGGTAAGGGCTTTCTACTTCCAATTTAAAATTGCTCATAAAAAACAGGTGATCCCATAATTTATGCTTGTAGTCCTCGATATTCTTAAGTTGAGGGTTTAAAAAGCCCATCAACTCAATTATTACGTGCGCTTGTTCTTGTCTTTTTGCTTTGTCTTCAATGGTCATAAGGTGATCCACCATCCTCTGAACGTGACGGCCATACTCTCTCATCCCCATTATACTTCTTGCTGTATTGTACTCCATGTAATTAATTCTTCAACGAATAACAAATGTAAGGTTTTTTACCCTTCATTTGGCCTCCTTTTTTTATCTTCGTAGCATGGACCAATTGTTACAACAAATAGAAGCGGTAAAAGCGGAAATAGCTGCGACCGTTGCCACTACCCATGAGGAAGTGGAAAACTATAGAATTAAATACCTAGGAACCAAGGGTTTGGTGAAGCAGATAATGGGGGAAATGAAGAACGTACCCAATGAGCAGAAAAAGGAATTTGGTCAAATTTTAAATGCTTTTAAAGTAGTAGCAGAAGAAAAACTAGCCGAAATACAAGCTGGGCTTGGCGAAGGGGCCGAAGCGAGTTCAAATATTGATTTTACATTACCAGGGGATGCGGTACCAGTGGGCACAAGACACCCATTGAATTTAGTACGCAATCAAATGGTTTCTATATTTAAGCGTCTGGGATTTGCGGTTGCAGAAGGTCCTGAGGTAGAAGACGATTGGCATAATTTTGGCGCCATGAATTTACCAGCCGACCATCCGGCGCGTGATATGCAAGACACTTTTTATGTGCAAGAAGCAACGGAAACAGAATCGGCGTGGTTATTACGTACCCATACAAGTAGCGTACAAGCTAGGGTAATGGAAACACAAAAACCACCTATACGCGTAATATGTCCAGGGCGTGTATATCGCAATGAAACAATATCAGCGCGTGCACATTGTTTCTTTCATCAAGTGGAAGGATTATATATTGACGAAAATGTAAGCTTTGCAGATTTAAAACAAACACTTTATTTTTTCGTACAAGAAATGTTTGGCAAAGAAGTAAAAGTACGTTTTCGCCCAAGTTATTTTCC
>JBEDKT010000225.1:0-3362 GCA_041172025.1 Bacteroidota bacterium | reverse complement strand
CTATTATATTATTGTTTATTAAAAACAATAAGGCCGCTAATATTATAGCAATTGGTTTTAGTGCATTAACACTTAGTATTGTGTTGTGTATTGCATTTACCAAAACAGCTAATTTTGATGCGGCATGGTTGCCTCAGCTAAATAGCCGATTCTTATTACAGGCCGATGGATTAGCTAAAATATTATTATTACTTACTGCTATAAGTTTTCCTGCAATTTTAATTGCCACTACCAATAACCAGCTAAAAAATAAGCATATATTTTTATCGCTTATGTTATTTACGCAAACAGGATTGACAGGTGTTTTCTTGGCTGGTGATGCTTTATTGTTTTATTTCTTTTGGGAATTAGCATTAATACCCGTTTATTTTTTATGTTCTATATGGGGTGGAGAAAAAAGGATTGCTGTTACTTTCAAGTTCTTTATTTATACCTTTCTTGGCTCACTTTTCATGCTAATTGGAATTATACTTTTATATACAAATACACCAGACCATAGTTTCGCGATTGAATCATTTAAACATGCTACCTTAACAAGTGCACAGCAAATGACTGCTTTTGTTTTATTCTTCATCGCCTTCGCAATCAAGATGCCAATTTTCCCTTTGCACACTTGGCAACCAGATGCTTACGAACAGTCTCCAACGGCAGTCACAATGGTATTAAGTGCCGTTATGGTAAAGATGGGATTGTATGGGGTAATTAGGTGGTTGTTGCCTTTGTTTCCAGCAGCTGCAAAAACAGCTTCCGTATTTATAATAGATATTTCGGTTGTAGGTGTAATATATGCCTCCTTTATTGCTATACGCCAGGACGACATGAAGCGTTTAATAGCTTATTCTTCTATTGCACATATTGGACTAATGAGTGCTGCTTTATTTACTCAAAACGAAATAGGAATGCAAGGGGTGTTAGTGCAGTTGTTTTCCCATGGCATTAATGTTTTGGGTTTGTGGATTGTGGCAGATATCATTGAACAACAAACGGGTACCAGGTCAATGAAGGATTTAGGTGGCCTAGCTAAAAAGCAGCCAACACTTGCAATATTATTTATTGGATTTGCATTGGCAAATATTGCACTTCCACTTACAAATGCATTTGTGGGTGAGTTTTTAATGTTTAATAGCTTGTTCCAATTTAATCCATGGGTTGCATTAGCGGCTGGTATAAGTATTGTATTAGCGGCCATTTATACATTGAATATGGTACAAAAGGTGGCTTATGGCGAAGTAAGTGAAAAAATAACCACAATGCAAGCGCCTAATAGTTATGCGCAAGCAGTGCTTATTGTTTTATTAATAGTTGTGTTTTTTACCGGCATTTATCCGCAACCATTATTCAACTTAACTGCCGATACTTTACAAAATTTGTTTTGTTAAATAATTAAAAGACTTAGTAATGAACGCAATAATAATTTCTGCTTTATTTGGTGTAATAATGATGTTTTGCTCATGGGGCGTTAAAAGTGCATCCGCACAAAAGAACGTCGCTTTATTAGGATTAATTATTTTAATATTAGCAAACTTGTCCCAGCAAAATGGTTGGTATGTTTTGGATATTGATACAAAAGGGATGCTGTCATTTTCTCGATTCGGATTGTATGCGAATTTGTTACTATTCATGCTAACCCTTCTTTATGCTTGGATTAATGGAGACGAAATTGCAAAAGTGGGAAACAATACAGGTGATTATTATGCGTTATTCTTCTTCATACTTTGCGGTGTTAGCATTCTTACTTCATTTGATAATTTATTAATGTTATTTATTGGTATTGAAATTTTATCTATCCCTTTATACATTTTAACAGGCGCGGATAAAAAGAATTTATTTAGCAATGAAGCTTCATTAAAATACTTTTTAATGGGTTCTTTTTCGACAGGTATTTTATTACTGGGCATCACCCTTATTTATGGCGCAACAGGCAGTTTTCATTTAACAGCGCCCGTAATTGACGCTAGTACGGGCTTGGCGAAGGAACAATTTTTATTATCAGGCGGTTTATTATTAATATTTGCGGCAATGAATTTTAAGGTTTCTGCTGCACCTTTCCATTTTTGGACACCGGATGTATATGATGGTGCGCCAACTGTTTTCACTTCTTTTATGGCAACAATAGTTAAAGCAGCAGCGTTTATAGCTTTCTTCACTGTTTTCGAAACACAAGCAAAAGCGTTAGGTTATACTTGGGGAATTATTTTACCTATTGTAATTATACTTACTTTACTTGTAGGTAATATTACAGCAGTGTTTCAAAGAAGTGTAAAAAGAATGTTAGCTTATTCTAGCATCGCACAAGCCGGCTTCATGTTGTTTGCTCTATATGGCAAATCTGAATTTGCAACAGAAGGTATCTTGCTTTATGCAGTTGTTTATTCTTTGGCAACAATTGGTGTGTTTGCAGTATTAGTTAAAATGAAAGAACACAGTTTTGAAGCATTCAATGGTTTAGGCAAAACACATCCAATGATCGCATTTACTACTACTATATTCCTTTGTTCATTGGCAGGAATACCTATTACAGGAGGGTTTTTCGCAAAATATTACATGTTAAATGCGCTTTATGTATCAGGTGCTGGTTTATGGTTATTAATTGTCGCCATACTATTTGCCGCAGTTAGTGTGTTTTACTATTTTAAGTTAATTCAGGCAATGTACTTTAGTGCAGGCGAGCCAGCAATGAACGAAATAGATAACACTTACCAATACAAATTACTTTTAATAGCAGTAATGCTATTAGTGATTGGCGTTCTACCTAGTGTATTGTTCAATTATCTATACTTTTAGCCGTTCTTCATTTAGTGCTCCCAATTAAGGGGATACTTATTGAATCTGTACTACCTTTAATGTTCAGTTAAATAACTAGCATAATGACTATTCAGGATTCATTCAGTTTGGCATGGAGAACTATCAAGAGCAATAAATTAAGAACCAGTATAACTGTTGCAATTATTGCCTTTGGTATTATGGCCTTAATTGGCATTATTACAGCTATTTCAGCAATGAATCAAAGTTTAAAAGAGAACTTCTCTTTTATGGGTGCGAATGCGTTTAGTATACGTTATAAGGAAATGAATACTAGAATGGGTGGGGGTAATAGCGATGAAGCATTCGCGAAAATTAAAAAAGGGCAAAAAGAAAAAAAATCAAATTTAGACAAGCCAATTAAAATTGAAGAGGCTGCCTATTTTAAAGAAAAATTCGGGTTTGGTAGGGCACAAGTAAGCGTCTCAAGAAGGGCTGGTGGCAATAATGAAATAAATTATAAAGAAAAGAAAACAAACCCTCAAGTTACTTTATGGGGGGCAGACGAAAATTACATAGAAGTTAGCGGGTTTCAATTGGCTGCTGGTAGAAATTTAAAC
>JBEDKT010000224.1:0-2985 GCA_041172025.1 Bacteroidota bacterium | reverse complement strand
GCTATAATTCCAATAATTATAATTCCGGCAATTATGTATAACAATAAATTATTTCCTCCAGTGGTAGCAGCGTCAGGGGTGGATTGTGTTTTTAACTGCATCCAGCCAGCTTGAATTACATTAAATTGAAGCGTGAGCGCAAGTAAAAAAATAATTCCTAAGCTAATTACATCAAATGCACGTTCAGCAACAATGGTGCCCACGATTTTCTCGGCAGGTACTTTTTCATACTTAGCCAGTAGGGTACATTTTAATACCTCACCTAACCTCGGCACCGCCAAGTTGGCTAAATAGCCAATAAGCACTGCCAAGTAAGTATTTACAATTGAAGGCTTGTAACCCAAAGGTTCCATAATTAATCGCCAACGAAGCGCCCTGAAAAAATGGGACAAAGCCAAAATGAAAAATACGGGTATGAATAGTAAAAGTTTAGATTTAGCTAAAGCTTGGGTGAATTTTTCCCATTCTTGAGGGGGAATTTGGTGTAAACTCCACCAAATCAGCAGAATGCCAATAAAGAAGAAGAATGCTATTTTAAGGAATTTACCCATAATGATCGTTATTTCAATGGGTTGCAATTTACAACCTATTTGCCAACATTAAGTTGCCCTTTAAGGGTATTTATGGGCCTTTTTTGAGGTTTCTTAAAGTCCTTACTATTACGTACCTTTGCACACTCAATGTTTGGATCTGAGTTAAACCCAACAAGAATGTCTGAAAAAAAACGAATCTTATATATCGCAACGGAAATGTCCCCTTATTTGGAGCTGACTGAATTCGCTGAGGTAATTAATAAATTGGCTATTAAAAGCAATGAAAGTGGGCTAGAAGTTCGTTGTATTATGCCACGTTTTGGTGTAATTAACGAAAGAAGACATCGTTTACATGAAGTGGTGCGCCTTTCTGGTATCAATGTTCAGGTAGACAGTGACGACTATCCTTTGCAAATTAAAGTAGCTTCTTTGCCAAACGCAAGGTTGCAGGTTTATTTTTTAGAGAATGAAGATTTTTTCAAGAGAAAACAAATTTTTCACGACGAGTCGGAAAAATGGTTTGATGACAATGCTTTAAGGACGATATTTTTCTGTAGAGGTGCTTTAGAAACAGTTAAGAAATTTGGATGGCCTCCAGACATTATTCATTGTAGTGGTTGGATGACAAGTTTAATTCCCGCATTTATTAAAACCGCTTATAAGAAGGAACCTGTTTTCTCCAATGCTAAAGTGGTTTACACTATTGGTGCTAATACTTTTGACGAAAAACTAAATGATGACTTTTTAACTAAGGCCCTTATTAATGTTAATATTAAAGAGAAAGAATTAGAGTCGTTCAAAGAATTGACTAATACAGGACTATTCCGTGGCGGAGCAACTTATGCTGACGCTATCACTTTTGGGTCTGATATTATTGACAAAAAACTAGTCGCTGAATTCACTGCTGTTAAAGGTAAAAAAGTAGTTCCGTTCCTAGGATGGGATTCTGATTTAACAGAGTATTTAGATTTATACAACGAACTTGCAGGCAAGTAAAGACAAATTAAATTCATGGCATCATTTAACATAGGAATAAAATTTCCCATCTTATTATTATCAATTCTTTCACTTTCTGCATGTACTCGAATAGGTACTTCGGAATTAGGACTTGATTTCGTATCAATGGATTCTTTTAATACAAAAGACACTATCCTTGTTGTTGAAACAGAAACGGTAGACAGGCCCGATTCTTTAAGAATTTATGGAGCCGATGTGCATATTGTAGGAAACTTAAACGACGATGCACTTTTTGGAGCTACTTCAGCTTCTATGTATTTTCAGTTAATACCAAGTAGTTTTCCATTTTACCTTCAAGGCAGTAAGGACAGCATTATTGTTGATTCAGCTGTGCTTGTAATGTCTTATGTTGGATTTTATGGTGATTCTACAAGGCCATTAAAATTGAACCTTAGAAGAATTAGTTCAAGTACACCTATGCTAATGTCAAGAGCTTACGCTGTAAATTATCCTGAAGCCTATAATATTCAAACAGATGCAGCACTTGCTAATCCTTATACTTTAGATTTTACTAAAATAGGTGATTCTGTATTTAACAGGTTTGAAAAGGCAAGTAGGCAAATCAGAATTCCTTTATTGAAGTCTTTTGCAGACATGTTTATTAAAACATACGATTCTACTAATGCTTATAAGAGTGACTCAACACTTCGAGACTATTTCCCTGGTTTCGCATTAATAGCGGACGCAAGTTCTAATAACAATGTTTTATTAAAAACTAGTTTAGCTGATACAAATACCAAACTAGGTTTATACTATACAACTAATTCATTAGCTTATCCAGGCAAGAAGGACACACTGGTTGCTTATTTCAAATTCTCTTCTTATTATAATGCACAAGCTAATTTTATAAAGAGAAATAGGGCAGGTTCGGAAGCAAGCAGGCATATGAATGGTAATGCAAATGATTCACTTGTTTATGTGCAATCAAGTCCGGGAACAATGGTAAAAGTTAAAATTCCAGGATTGAAAAATTTTGCAAATAAGTTAATACACAGAGCAGAACTTATTGCAGAGCAAGTGCCAACTGAAGCCCCAACTGCTTTGGAAAAACATTTACTTCCTCCCAACTATTTATTCTTAGCTGCTTATGATAGTGCTAGTCCATCTTTATTAAGGAGTGTGCCGAATGATTTTTTAGGATCAACCGATGCAACTTCATTTTATCGTTTTGGCGGTCAACTGATTTATAAAACAAGCCAAGGCGTTGAAAACGTAGCTACCTATAATTTTAATGTTAGTAGGTATGTACAAGGTGTTATTTCTAGAAAGGATTCTATGTTTGATTTTAGAATTTTAGCCCCTGTAAATGATTCAGTTCGTTTTGTGCCTCCACATCCTAGTAATACCATGGCTTCAATCGATTATTTAAGTTCTGGACTGGGTAATTCACCTGCAACTGGCCGAGTGAGGTTAGGAGGTGGTAGCCATTCTAAGT
>JBEDKT010000223.1:0-3265 GCA_041172025.1 Bacteroidota bacterium | reverse complement strand
ATTAGCAACTTCAACAACATCGTCCACATAAGATGGTAATTGATATGAAGGAACTACACCATTAACTAAATCTGCTTTTAAAGCGTCTTTGTCGTTTACGTATGTTTCAGTTGCTAAACCTTCAATGCTTGGTATAATAGGTTTATTAAGTATTACAGCATCGCCCGTTGTTGCATTCCAATCAGCATTTACATTAACCTCAGCACCTGCTTCAATACCTTCTAACTTACTTATTTCAGTTGCATTAATTAATCTTTCATTTTCTACTTTGTCAACTTTTAAAGCATCTTGAGCATCTACGTAATCTTTGCTTACTGCTTCGCCTAATAATTGCGTTACGCTTACTTTTTTTGTGATACCATTATTGACTATTGGAATAACATCTGTTCCTAATACTTCGCCAGTTTCTGGTAATTGTGAAATTTTCAAATCCATTATAAAATTATTTTAGAGTTATTTTCTTGCAACACTTTGTCTCCGTTTTCTTGAAGTAAATTATCAATAGGTAATTTTCGATAGATGTTGCCTATTCCTTGAGCCTGTAATGAACCATCGCAACAATTAGTACTGTAAGTACCATCGGGACATACGCATCCTCTTTGGTTTGTCTTTGGACTTGTAAGACTTGGTGTTATAAATCCTTTTGCTTTATTTGCCATAATTGTCGAATAAAGATTGAATTTCTAATAATTGTAAACCTGCTTCAATTTCTTTGTCTGTTTCTGTTTCTTCAATCGGTTCTACTTTTGAAAGTTTAGCTTTGTCTGCGAAAAATCCTTCAATACTAAAGCCTTTTACAATTCCAGTCTTGACAAAGTTTGTCCAAATATCCTCGTTGTAAACTTTTATAGAACCCATCCAAGTACCTAATGGAACATTTAAATTGTATAGTTTAGATTTATCTTTTTCTAAATCCTCAACTATCCAACTCTCAACCATAGTTAATCCTGTTACCGCTTCTAAGTGTTCAAAAGTTGCGTTATTTTGATTCCCATTTTTAAAGAAAAGTTCCATACACTGACGAATTGTATTTTTACTAAAATAAATATAATAATCTTCGTTGTTTTCGTCACGTCTATAAATTGGTTTGTCTGGTACTAAAAGAGCACCCATTAAAATCTTTTTTTCTTTGTCTACTTCTGCAAACTTATATTCCGTTTGCTTTTCAGATTTTAAAGTAATCCAATTCTCTTCAATAGCTGGGTTTTCTACAATTGAAATTGCATCAATACCACTCAATTCCATTGTTTCGTCTATTATTAATTCTATTAATTTGCTCATATCTTTTTAACGTTTTTAAAATTATTATTGTTTATCCTAAGGTTGCTGTGTCGGTTATATTTCTATCCAAAGATTGCTGTGTTGTTACGTCTTTTGCTACAACATAAGTTTTTAAAGGTGTTTGGCTTAGTGTTGATGCTAATTGATTAACTCCGCTATCGCCTACAACTGCAGGATTAACAGGCATTGCAGTAGGTGTACTGATTGAACCTCCGCCTCCACCACCTGCTGATGGTACTGATGGACCACCACCGCCTAGTAATTTCTTTGCTTTCATAATATTTGAAGCAATCATAGCAGCTGAAGTAACGTATGAAGTAGCTGTTGCAATTGGTCCAACAAATGGTGCAGCTGGTCCTGCAAATTTAGCCGCTTCTTTACCAGCATTTATAGCCATCGGAACTGCTGAACTTAATGCTTGTGCTGTATCTAATCCTATTTGAACTAGTGCTAACGATTTCATTATAGCTTGACCCGCTTTTCCTTTTGCTATTCCTGCATCTTGTAACGCTCCCATCAATGCTTGACCATTTGTAACAACTGATAGTATTGCGTTTTGTATTTCTGTTTCTGATTTTAACTTTTCTTCGTCTGCTTTTGCTTTATTTTCTTTTTCTATTGCATCACGTTCAATTGATTTCGTACTTTCATTTGCATAATATTGGTCGTTTAATTCTGCTAGTTTTCTTTTGTGTTCTATTTCTATTTCTTCAATAGATAAACCAGCATTTATTAAAGCTTCTTTCTTTGTTTCAAAGTCTGCATTTTCTTGCTCTACTTTTATTTCGTTTTCAGTCTTTAAAGAATCTTCATTTGCCTTTCTTGCATCGGTTAATATTTTTTGTGCTTTTTCGTATTCCTCCCGTGCTCTTTCTGCATTACTCCTTAATGCTTCTAATTTCTTTTTTTCTTCCTCAGCTATTTTTTCTTGTCTTGCTTTTTCTTTTTCGTCTCTTATTACTTTGTCCGCTATTTCTTTGTCTCTTATTTTTTGTCGTTCATCAGCACTTAGCTTTTCAGTTTTAGTCAATTCTTTTGCACCTGCTTCAAATCTTTTTAAACTTGCATCGTAATTTTTACCAAAGTCTGAAACTGAACTTTTAGCACTATTCCACGCTCCTTTAAAGTCACCTTCCATTAATTTTCCAATAGCTGAACCAATAGCACCAAAACTTTGCAAAGTTGCTGTAACAACTGAATAAACACTACCGAATGCTTTTTGAACCATAGGCAAGGCGGAAATAGCTAAGTCAACTAATGTGTTAAATAAAGGCTCAACTGCTCTAAATACCCCTTGAAAAGTTTTACTTATTCCGTCTAATAAAGGTTGCAATTTTTTCATAGCTCCTTCATTATTTGCAAATGCACCAGCTAATCCACTTAATAAAGCCACTATTAAACCAATACCCGTTGCTTTTAATGCACCTCCAAAAGTTTGTGTTGCTACCTTTGCACGGTTAATTCCCGCTCCTAACATACCTAATGGACCACCAGCACTTTCCAAACTATCTACCCAGTCGCTAGATGTATTTTTAGCAGACTTTAATTTGTCTTCTAAGTCGTCAATATCGTTGTATAATTTCTTAAACTCTTCTGAACCTACTGCAACATTTTTCAATTCTCTTTTCAACTGCTTTAATCCTGCAATTGATTCTTCAACTTTTACACCGTTACCAGCTTTTGCAAATACTTCTTGTGCTTCTTTTGCATCTTTTGCTGTTTGGTCAAATGCATTTCCAAGTTTGTCAACACTATTAACTGCTTGCTCCGTTGTTACCTTTACTTTTACTTCTATTTCTTGTGCCATTTCAGTCTATTTATGTGTTTTTTTAATTCTTTAAAAGTTTCTGGTAACTTATATTTTCCCTTAGCTATTGCTATTAATTCGCTGTCTGTTTTTAGCTCTAATTTAAGAGCCTTAAATATTTCTTCTAACATTATATTGCGTTTCTAAAATCGTTAATTAAATCTAACTCTACTACTC
>JBEDKT010000222.1:0-6628 GCA_041172025.1 Bacteroidota bacterium | reverse complement strand
TTTTTGAAGGGGGAGGGCAAAGATACAGGAGTTAAATTAATCTACCAAAGTTTGGTAGAAATATTTTAAAGTTTTTTTAAACTTTCCTTTCTGTATATATGCTTCAGAGAACTTTCCGCTTCACGTTTCATCGTTAACGGGCGGCAAAGATAGGGATGATATTCTACTGGCCAAATATATTGTATACTATTTTATATTTTTTTTCGTTCAACCCCTTCAAAACAAGTCGATTAGGGGCCAAAATCCAATACTAGTAAGCGTTTAAGTATTATATAATTTTTTGAAAATAATTGGGGTATTTTATGCCTGACAAGTATAACCCGTGTGCTGGAGTCGAAAAATCCACCCTTTGTTCGTCTTTTGACTGTATTATTTCATGCCATTGTTCCATTGTTAGCTGACCACGCCCTACTTGTAGCATGGTTCCCACTAGGCCTCTGATCATTCCCCTTAAGAATCGGTTCGCATCAATATGAAAACTTAGATTTTGTTCCTCTTCTACCCATAAAGCCTTACTGATATTACATTCAAAGGTATTTACACTAGTACTTTTCTTGGAAAAGCTTTCGAAATCTGTATATAATAATAGTGTAGATGCTGCTTCCTGAAGTAATTCCGTATTCGTTGGAAATGGATAATACCAGGACCTGCCTTCTAGAAATGGATTTTTTGCTTTGTGTATCTTATATATATAGGTACGCTTTACAGCATCAAACCTTGCATGTGCGTCTGTTGGTACATTATATATAGCCTGAACCACTATTGAATTGGGTAAAATTGAATTCAAATTATATAAATGCTTCGGCTCTATTACAATGTCGGAATCAAAATGAAAGTAATTCTGCAATGCATGCACCCCTGCGTCGGTACGAGACGCACCCGTTAAAGCAATAGTTTGCCTGTATACAATAGCTAATGCGTTTTCTACTGCACCCTGTATAGTGGCTTTATTAGTTTGGATTTGAAATCCACCAAAACCCGTTCCGTCGTAACTCAGTTCAATAAAATACCTTTTCATCATTGGATGTATTAAGGAGCTAAATTACTAAATTATTTTGTCGCGCAGTTTTAACTTAACTATTAGAAAGCCTTTCTTAACTTAGACTATAAATATTTTACAACCTTATGAAGAAGATAATTGTATTTAGCTTTTTGATTTTAGGATGCTTAACAACCCCCTTTGCACAGGAAGCACAAACAAGTGAAGACACTAGCTGGCAAACAAATTACCGAGCTTTTGAAACCAAATCAACCGACTTAGTGCACACGAAATTAGTTGCCAGTTTTGATTATGAAAAAGCACAACTGAATGGAGAAGTTTGGATTAAATTACGCCCACACTTCTATCCTAGCAACACTTTGGTGTTAGATGCGAAAGGCATGGACATTCATCAAGTTGCACTTGTAGTAAATAACAGTAACAAAAAAATAGCGTTTAATTATAACGGGCTTTTACTAAATATTTTTTTAGATAAAACATATAAAGCTACTGACCAGTATACTGTTTATATAAAGTATACTGCTAAACCAAATGATTATAAAGCAGCTGGCAGTGCCGCAATCACTGATGTTAAAGGATTATATTTCATTAACCCTTTAGGAAAAGATACCACAAAGCCTATTCAAATTTGGACCCAAGGTGAAACAGAAGGCACTTCAGTTTGGATACCCACTATTGACAAGCCTAATCAAAAAACGACGCAGGAATTCCATTTGACTGTTCCTAGTAAATACGTTTCACTTTCTAATGGCTTGCTAGTAAAACAAGTAGCCAATAAGAATGGAACCAGATTAGACGTTTGGAAAATGGACTTGCCACACTCACCCTATTTGTTTTTTATTGGCATTGGCGACTATGCTGTCATAAAAGACAGTTATAAAGGAAAAGAAGTAAGCTATTATATAGAAAAGGCATTTGAAAAAGAAGCAAGAAAGATTTACGGCAAAACTCCGGAAATGATTGCGCATTTTGAGAAAGTGACAGGAACCCCCTACCCTTGGGCTAAATACGCTCAAATAAGCGGTCAAGATTATGTAAGTGGGGCCATGGAAAATACGACAAGCACCTTGCATGGAAGTGGGGTTCAGCAAACAGCAAGGGAATTAGTAGATGGAAATAGCTGGGAAGGAACCATAGCGCATGAATTGTTCCACCAATGGTTTGGAGACTTAGTGACTGCAGAAAGCTGGAGTAATTTAACTGTAAACGAAAGCTTTGCCGACTATAGCCAAACTTTATGGCTAGAAAAAAGCGAAGGCAAGGACGCCGCCGATTTTGAAAACTTTACTGGATTAAAAAATTATTTAAGCAGCCCGGCTGACAGCGAAAAGGATTTAGTTAGGTTCTTTTACAAGGACGAGATGGATATGTTTGATTTAGTGAGTTACCAGAAAGGAGGACGCATTTTACATATGTTGCGCAATTATGTTGGAGAGGAAGCCTTTACAGCTTCCCTTAAAAAATACCTGGCTGACAATAAATTTTCCACCGGTTCTGCCATTAAATTAAAATTAGCTTTTGAAGCAACCACTGGAAAGGATTTAAATTGGTTCTTTAATCAATGGTATTTTGGGAATGGACACCCTTATGTTCGCATTTCACAACAATACTTAGCTGAAAAAAAGCAGGTACTAGTAAAAATTCAACAAACCCAAGTACAGGATAAGTTATTTACGCTGCCTGTGGGTATTGATGTTTATGTCAATGGCGTAAGGAATCATTATGACGTGTGGAGTAAAAACCGAGTGGATAGTTTTTATTTCCCTGCTGCCATAGCACCAGACAATGTGAATGTCGATAACGATAAGATTTTATTATGGGCTAAGGATGAAACTAAACCACTTTCTCAGTACCTATACCAGTATTACCATGCACGTAACTTCCTAGACCGATTCGAGGCTACAAAAGAAGCTATCGAAAACATTAAGGACCCTAAAGCTTTCAGCCTTATACAGGCAGCTTTAAAAGACAGCTTCCATGTAATTCGTTCATTAGCGGTAAATAGCATGAACCCCTTAGCGATGGATGCTGTAATGGAAAATACAATTGCAGGCATTGCAAGTAAAGACCCAATAACAACAGTAAGAGAAAAAGCAATAGATGTAATTAGTTCGCTGAAAAAAGAACAATATAAGCAGCAGTTTATTGCATGGACAAAAGATTCTTCCTACTTAGTTGCTGGAGCGGCTTTAGAAGCATTAGAGAAAATTGATTCCCTTGAAGCAACGGCCATTGCAAAAGCAGCATCAAAGTATGATATTAAGAAAAGATTAAGTACCGCCGTGATGGGTATACTTGCAAAATATGGTGACGAAAGCGTATTTGATTTTATTGCAAATAAGTATGCAATATTAAACATGCAGTCAGCAGAAAAATTTAGCATGACTCCCTTGTTCTCCCAATTAATTATAAACACAAACGACCCTGTTAAATTTAAAAAAGGAATTGATTTGATTGTTGAATTCAGAGAAAGTATCCCAGCCGCTTATCGACCTCAAACCGACCCTTATTTTAACGGGAAAATATTAGGGGCAATATTAAAGGCAAAGAAAACAAAAGGCCAAGAAGCACTTGCTAAATTAGTAAGCGATCAATTACCAAAACCATAGTTACTGCAATTGATAAGTGACCTCCCTAATTAAAAAAGCTCCTTCGAAATAATCGAAGGAGCTTTTTTATATAATTATTTGTATAATTTTTTTACCAACCGCCACTGGCTCCACCACCGCCTGAACTTCCGCCGCCAAAGCCGCCAAAACCACCACCACCACCAAAGCCACTATCATTTCGTGAACTGCCACCGCCGCCACTTAGTAATGAAGCCCAAAATAAGCCTTCTGCTACATTGCTTACACCACGTCCTCCAATATTGGATCCGCCCCTTCCTCCGCCGCCTTTCACCACTAAAAATATGACAGCAATAATAATAGCTAACAATGCACCATTGCCTTTACTCTTTGTCTTTTTTACTCGCTTTACCTGATACTCCCCTACGGCAGCTTTTGCAATATCGTCCGTTGCCTTATCAATACCTTCGTAATAAGCACCTGCGCGAAAAGCGGGCTTCAAATCATTGTCAATAATATTAATAGCAGTGATGTCGGGAATGGCACCTTCTAAGCCATACCCTACTTCTATTCTAATTTTTTTATCCTGTACAGCAATTAATAATAAAATACCGTTATTGGTTTTTGTATTACCAATGCCCCATTCTCTAAATAATTTTGTTGCGTACTCCTCAATAGGGTTGCCTTCGAGTGTTGGAAGTATGACTACTGCAATTTGATTTGAACTACTGTCGTCAATAGCAACCAACTTGTTTTCAAGCGCTTGCTTTTGTTCCGGGCTTAATACCCCAGCAATGTCGGTTACTAATTGTGGTGTGCTTGGTTTAGGCAATACATTTTGAGCTACAATAGTATTGAAGCAAACAAAAGCGCCTATCATCAAAAGAAAAATTCGAATTGATTTCATGTACTTCATTATTTTCCCATGATAATTTCGTCAGATAATTCATTAGTGTCCGATACGCGATCGAAAGGAAAATTAGCTGTTAAAGCTTTTCCAATAGCAGCTACAACTTGCGTCATACCTGTTACGTAATTTTCTTTCCTAAAAAAACTACTCATTTCCTGCACTTGAGCTGACCAAAATTCAATACCTACTTTATCATAAATACCCTGGTCAGCATAAATAGCTAATTTTTTATCAACCACAGCAACGTAAACCAATACCCCGTTTCTTTCCTTGGTAGCATTCATTTTATTTTTAAAAAATAATTCAGTTGCACGTTGCAAGGCGTCTCCTTTTTTTAATCTGCTTTCTACATACACGCGAATCTCCCCGCTTGTTGTTTTTTCAGCAGCTTGAATAGCCTCGACAAGCAATTGCTTGTCGGAGGCACTCAATAAGGTATCAGTATTTGATTTGAATATCGAAAAAGGGTTCCACATGGGGTTTGATATAAAGCTTAGTTTAAAATTTAACTTCCGGTGCTTTTGAAGCACTGTCTTCTGCTTTAAATCCTTCTTTAGTTTTAAATCCAAATGTACCCGCTAAAATATTCATTGGAAATGATCTTGCTTTTTTGTTGTAATCGGCGATTGCAGCATTAAAGTCATTTCTTGAAACTTTAATTCTATTCTCTGTGCCTTCTAACTGCGCTTGTAATCCACGGAATGCGTCGTTAGCCCTTAAATTAGGGTAGTTCTCAGACACAACTAATAAACGGCCTAGGGCTGAAGACAATTGTCCTTGGTTCGCTTGGTATTGTTGTAATTTTTCAGGAGTTAAATCCTTCGCATCTACTTTCATTTGTGTAGCGCTTGCACGAGCAGCAATTACATTTTCTAAAGTAGATTTTTCGAAATTCGCTTCTCCTTTAACTGTGTTCACCAAATTAGGGATTAAGTCAGCACGACGTTGATAGTCACTTTGAACGTTATTCCAAGCTTGGTTTACATTCTCATCTTGATTTACTAATCCGTTGTATCCATTACAGCCATACCCTATTAATATTACGAGTACACCTAAAAAAATGAATAAACCTAAATTTTTGCGTAGCATAGTTTTTTATTTGTTTATAAAGATAAAGCAAACCAAGTACCAAAGTGTTTTACTGACGGAAAGTCCTGACAAAATAATCCCCCTAGGAGCGCTAGAGGGATTATTTAACAAGTTATTATAGATAAAGTGGCAAACTTGCCATTTAGTGTACTATTTTTTGATGGTTAACCTTTAATCGCGGCAATGCCTGGAAGTGTTTTCCCTTCAAAGTATTCCAACAAAGCGCCTCCGCCCGTACTCACATAACTTACTTTGTCATTAAAGCCGAACTGATTCACCGCAGAAACGCTATCCCCTCCACCTACCAAACTAAATGCACCATTCTCGGTAGCTGACGCAACCGCTACTGCAATTGCTTTAGTACCTGCTTGATAATTTGACATTTCAAAAACACCCATTGGTCCGTTCCATAAAATAGTCTTACTCGCTAATATTACTTCAGTAAAATTAGCTCTAGATTTTTCTCCAATATCTAATCCCATCCAGCCATCAGGAATGGACATACTTTCGCAGTTTTTGCGTTCAGTATCATTTGAGAAATCAGTTGTAATAATATTGTCAACCGGCAAATGAATATTTACTCCTTTTGCTTTTGCCTTTGCTAGAATTTCCAAAGCTAATGGCATACGGTCGTCTTCACATATCGACGTTCCAATGGTTCCGCCCTGTGCTTTAAAGAAAGTATATGCCATACCGCCACCAATAATAATATCGGTAGCACGTTCTAGTAAATTTTCGATGATTAATATTTTATCACTCACTTTAGCACCACCAATAATTGCAGTGAAAGGTTTTTTTGCTTCATGTAAAACTTTCTCCGCACTTGACACTTCCGCTTCCATTAGTAAACCAAACATCCTGTTTTCTTTAGAAAAATATTGTGCAATAATTGCAGTTGACGCGTGTGCACGGTGCGCTGTTCCAAATGCGTCATTCACATATACATCACCCAACTTTGCCAACTTCTCGGCAAAAGCAGCATCTCCCTTTTCTTCTTCTTTATAAAAACGCAAATTCTCTAATAATAAAACCTCGCCTGCTTTTAAAGCGGCTGCTTTATCA
>JBEDKT010000221.1:0-5344 GCA_041172025.1 Bacteroidota bacterium | reverse complement strand
GGAATTATTTATCCATGATAGTTTACAAGAACGTGTTGACAATTTCGCACAGTGGGTAGGTGATTATGGATGGGCTTGGGTAGACGCCATTTTAGCTAATTCCAATACTATGGAACAAGGCTTTACAATTATTACTATTGAAAAACCTAAGGAATAATTTTACAGTGTAGCCCTAACTAGTTAGTTGCTATTTGTCAAATTCGTTACCGAATTGTTGTTTTAAATTTTCAACCTTGCCTAGCACTTCAGTCCCTAAATTTATTTTGTAGGCATCCATTGCATTACCCACTTTAGCATCGGAACTGCCAATAATTTGTGCAGCTAACAAACCTGCATTTTTTGCGCCATTCAAAGCTACAGTAGCAACAGGTACGCCACTTGGCATTTGTAGGATGGATAATACTGAATCCCATCCGTCAATTGAATTGCTTGATTTAATAGGAACTCCAATTACAGGTAAACTTGTTATGGAAGCTACCATGCCTGGCAAATGAGCTGCTCCGCCAGCTCCGGCAATAATTACTTTTAAGCCTCTGGTACGGGCTGTTCTTGCGTATTGAAACATTCTTTCGGGTGTCCGATGAGCCGACACTATAGTTAGTTCAAAAGGAATATTAAAGGTATTCAAGGCGTCTGCAGCTGCCTGCATTATTGGCAAATCACTGTCGCTTCCCATTATTATCCCAACTATTGGAGGTGTGGTCATTTTGTTGAATTTAATGCAATTTACACTTTCGTTGTTAATTACTGAACAAATAGCCCGATATATCGCCAAGGACAGGTGTGGCCTTAGCTTCTTTAATAAGTATTCGGATGTATTTAAGCTTTTGAGTAGGGAAGGTTATGATCCTTTTATTGCCAATTGTGGTCCCTTTTGCTATAGGCGTAAACAGCTTCACCGTATTTCCTCCCGATATTTCGAATTTCACAACACGTTGCCCAAAACTTAGTATTTCTTTTAACTGAACCGCATTAATTTCAACAGGGGCTTTTAAATGTATTTCAACACTATTTTTTGTCCTAAGTATTCGGGCGTTTTTGAACAAATTGTTTTTAAATGCGTTGTCCTTAATACGTTTAAAGTCCATTAAGGCAGCCGAGTCCTGAGGCGCAAATAGGCCTTTTCTATTCGGGGGCACATTTAATAATAAATTACCTCCACGACCAACCGATTTTAGGTACAGGTCAAATAAAGTCTTACCTGATTTTACAGTATTGTCTTCTTCTGCATGATAAAACCAGCCCTTTCTAATGGACACATCGGCCTCGGCAGGAATCCAGTTTTTACCATTAAAATTTCCACTATTTAAAGTATCGTTTGCTGGTGCACCTTCGCCACGTTTAAAACCAGCAGTATCTAATAGGTTCCAATTTGTTTCGCCAATTATTCCATTTTCATTGCCAATCCATCTTGCATGTGGCCCAATGTCGCTAAATATAATTAATTGAGGTTGATACGCTAATGCGGAATCTTTAAACCTATTGAAATCGTAAATTTGTTTTTTACCATTCGGGCCTTCTCCATTAGCGCCATCCCACCATAGTTCAAAAAATTTCCCATAACCAGTAAGCAGTTCCTTCATAGTTTGAATATAAATTTCATTGTATTCAGGAGTGCCATATGCTGGGTGGTTTCTGTCCCATGGTGAAATATAAACGCCCATTTCTATTCCTTCTTTTTTGCAAGCATCGGCTAACATTTTTACTACATCACCTTTCCCGCCCATCCATTTACTTTCGCGCACAGTGTGCTTGCTATATTTACTTGGCCAAAGCGAAAAACCATCGTGGTGTTTGGCGGTAAGAATAATACCTTTTGCACCTGCTGCTTTTGCGATGCGTGCCCATTGGTTACAATCAATAGCAGTTGGGTTAAATACATTAGGGTCCTCGCTTCCATGCCCCCATTCTAAGTCTGTAAATGTATTAGGTCCAAAATGAATAAATAAATAAAATTCTTTTTCATGCCATTGCAATTGAACATTTGTTGGCGTAGGCCCAAATTTAGTTTGCGCATGAACTTGAATAGTTTGAAAACTAAATAATATCGCGAAAAGTAGAATTGTAATTTTTTGCTTGAAATTATTCATGTGAAATAATTTATTATAGTAGGTTGAATGGAACTCGAGAATATGATTAATTAATTTGAAAGTGCTCTTTTATATAATTGAATGGTATTTTCTAATCCTAAATAGATTGCATCACAAATTAAGGCATGCCCAATACTCACTTCATCAATATGGGGGATAGCCTTAATTAAGTAGGCTAAGTTATTTCTGTCTAAATCGTGTCCTGCATTAATGCCAAGTCCCAATTCTTTTGCAGCTGCAGCTGCAAGTATAAAGGGTGCAATTGCAGTTTCTTTTTCGCCAGCTGCAAATTCTTTTGCGTAGGATTCGGTATACAATTCAATACGGTCCGTGCCAGTTTTAGCGGCTGCTTTTACCATTTCAACACTAGGGTCAACAAAAATTGAAACACGAATGCCGGCATTTTTAAAAACGGCAATTATTTCTTTCAAATAATTTAATTCCTTTATTGTATCCCAGCCATGGTCGCTAGTTAATTGCCCCAATACGTCAGGCACTAAAGTTACTTGGGTAGGTTTAGTGGCTAAAACTAGGTCCACGAATTTTTGTTCTTTAGGATTTCCTTCAATGTTGAACTCTGTAGTTACAATTTCCTTTAAATCATAAACATCTTGATAGCGAATATGACGTTCGTCAGGGCGAGGATGCACGGTAATACCTTCTGCTCCAAAACGTTCACAATCTTTTGCTACTTGCAATAAATCGGGATTATTACCGCCACGACTATTTCTAAGGGTGGCTATCTTATTTATGTTAACACTTAAACGAGTCATAGGCGAATTTAAGTTATTTTTGCAACTCAAATACACGATCATGGCATATTCTAATTTAGAGGAGTGTTTATTGGATTTAGAACGCACTGGGCAACTATTGCGTATTAAAGAAGAAGTTGACCCCAACTTAGAAATGGCTGCAATTCATTTGCGCATTCACGAACAAAAAGGCCCTGCTATTTTATTCGAAAAAGTGAAGGGTACCAAGTTTCGTGCTGCGTCGAATATATTCGGCACTTTGGAAAGAAGCCAGTTTATTTTTAGACACACTTTGCCAGTAGTTAAACAACTCATTGACATAAAAATTGATCCTGCATCGGCATTAAAAAATCCAATAAAATCTTTAGGAGTTTTGCCTGCAGCCCTAACGGCATTGCCTAAAAAAAATCCAATTAGTAAGCCTGTTTTATATCAAGAAATAAATATTTCCGATTTGCCATTAATAAAACATTGGCCAATGGACGGTGGTGCATTTGTTACCTTACCGCAGGTATATACCGAAGACGCTGATAAGCCAGGCATAGCGAATTCTAATTTAGGTATGTATCGAATTCAATTAAGTGGGAATGAATATGAACTAAATAAAGAAATCGGGTTACACTATCAATTACATCGTGGTATTGGGGTGCATCAAACTAAAGCAAATAAAAAAGGCCTACCCCTTAAGGTAAGTTGTTTTGTAGGCGGCCCGCCAGCGCATTCGGTTGCTGCAGTAATGCCGCTTCCAGAAGGTTTGAGTGAAATGAATTTTGCAGGTGTACTTGCTGGAAAGCGCTTTGGGTATACTTATAAGGATGGCTTTTGTATAAGTACCGATGCCGATTTTGTTATTACAGGAGAGGTTTACCCAGGTGAAAATAAACCAGAAGGCCCATTTGGGGATCACTTAGGTTATTATAGTTTACAACATACTTTTCCTTTAATGAAAGTGCATAAAGTGTATGCAAGAAAAGATGCTATTTGGGCATTTACAGTGGTAGGGCGCCCTCCCCAAGAAGACACTAGTTTTGGACAATTAATTCATGCTATGACAGGCTCGGCTGTTTCAAACGAAATTCCAGGCCTGAAAGAAGTACATGCAGTAGACGCTTCAGGTGTGCATCCATTATTATTAGCAATAGGCAGTGAACGCTATACGCCTTATTTAAATAATAAAAAACCAGCAGAAATTTTAACTATTGCAAACCATATTTTAGGTACAGGGCAACTGAGTTTAGCTAAATTTTTATTTATTACTGCCGACGATGCCAACCAATTAAGTGCACATCATGTTGAAGCTTATTTCAAATATATTTTAGAAAGAATTGACTTATCAAGCGACATACATTTTTATACAAAAACAACTATTGATACTTTAGATTATTCTGGAGAAAAAATTAACAATGGTTCGAAAGTAGTTATCGCTGCATATGGTGACGTAATAAGGGAATTGGCTACTGTTGTGCCTTCCGTAATTAAGGATTTACAAGTGGACGCTCAATTGGTTTTGCCAGGTATTATTGCCCTAAATGCAAAACTAATAAACACTGAAGGTGTGCAAGAAAAACTAAAAAATATGGGCGCTGATTTACTTGAAAAGCTAGGGGTGGTAATGTTGGTTTTAACAGAGGACACTGCTTGGATGGCTGCGCATATCAATAATTTTTTATGGGCTAGCTTTACCCGAACTAACCCTTCTCATGATATGGACGGCGTGGATAGCTATTATGAACAAAAACATTGGGGATGTAAAGGGCCATTAATTTTTGATGCAACAATTAAAAAACACCATGCTCCAATTTTAGTAAAGGATCCTATTGTTGAAAAAAGAGTAGATGAAATTTTAGCAAAGTATAATTATTAACCAAGGGAGTGCTTGGTAAAACCACGAATGCGAAATGCATTTATACTTCTACCCAAGTATGGTCGGCTAATAATTTAACGGTTGCAATAAACCCGGCGAATGGTCCTGAGCCGCCTCCCCATTCTGAAGGGGCTACCAAGGAAAGTACGTGTGAGCCATCTGTTTTTTCATACACATGGTATACTTGTCCAATTTGTGGCTTGAAGGTTATTTTAGCTTCATAAATCATGAGGCTTAATTCTTTACGCTTTCTTATTTCTTGTGCTTGCCTTGCTAATAGTTCAATTTGTTCTCTGATTTGATTCAGTTGCATATTGGTTTGATCCTCCATTGCTGAAAGCGCCTTATGCTTAATAACACCTTCCTTTGTTGGACGAATTGCAACACTTCCTGCCGAAGAAGCATAGGGGAGCACGCTAAGCTGTTTGTGATATACTTCAACATTCGTGAAAGTATCCCCATTTTCTTTATTCCCTTGGTGGGTTACTTTCAAAAAACCATTTGCTAGAATTTCATGTGTTACTTTAAGTGAAGTGGAACCTGACTTTATAAACTGTACGGTTAGGCAAGAAGCATTATTAATTTCAGCACTTACTTCTTCCGCTAATTCCTTGTTTTCAAAATCGAATATTTCACCA